>NZ_JARJMS020000009.1:0-62128 GCF_029335995.1 Thermosynechococcus sp. Uc | reverse complement strand
ATCGGTGTCAACCGCCCTTTGCAATCCCATCGCTGCAAGGTCTTTACAGATACGCCAAGCAGCTTTGCCGGTGCTGATAGTGTTTTTTACAATGCTATCATACACTATCGTACCCGATTGTCAGTATTAGTGTCAGTATTTGTCTGCCCCTCTACTTGAATTTCGTCAGGTTGGCTTTCGCTATCCCAATACAACTACCCCGGTGCTGCAGGACTGCTCCTTTACCCTAGAGGCGGGACAGAAGGTTGCCCTTTTGGGTCTCAATGGCTCAGGCAAATCCACGCTGTTTTATCTAGCGGCTGCCCTCTATCGGCGCGATCGCGGTGAAATTTACTGGCAAGGGCAACGGCTCATCTATCAACCTGACCAACTGCGGCAGTGGCGTCAACGTATTGGTTTAACCTTCCAAGACCCCGAACAGCAACTGGTGGCAGCGACAGTGGCGGAGGACATCTCCTATGGTCTGTACAATTTGGACTTACCCACCGCAGAAATTGAAGCCCGCTTATACCAAACATTGCAAGACTTTGATTTACTGGATCTCGCCAATCGCCCCTTGCATCACCTCAGTTTGGGACAAAAACGGCGGGTGGCCTTGGCTGGAGTCATGGCTTTAGCACCGACGCTATTACTGCTCGATGAACCCACCACCTATCTTGACTATCAGCAGCGGCAGCAACTGGTGCAAGCCCTAGAGCATATTCACCGGCGGGGAACCACAATTGTCATTGCCACCCATGATCTTGATTTTGCCTATGGCTGGGCAGACTGGATCATGGTGCTCGTCAATGGTCAAGTCACCGTGAGCGATCGCGCTTCCCACGTCTTTGAACAATGGCCTACCCTTGCTCCTCATCTGGGAAGTCCCATTCTCCTAGACCTTTGGCACCAATTTCCCGCTGGTTGGCGACAAAACTGGCCATTACCCCGAACCGCCGCCGCCCTTGCCCAAATCTGGCAAAAAGGCTTCCAAATACCACCGAACACCGATTAAGAGCGCATTAACGGGGTTTGGAAAAATGCTCAAAAGTGGGTATTCTAGAGACTGGGTAGTTTAGACAAAGTGCCCAAGACAACAATCCTATTGTTTAACTAACCCATTGCGGCATCGGGGAAAACTTTATATGGCCACAATTATGATTGTTGATGACAGCCCTACCCTGCGGGCAATGATTGTTGAACTGATGAAAGAGCAACGTTATGACGTTGTTGAAGCCGAGGATGGTATTGAGGCTCAGGAAAAGATCAAAGCTCAATGCCCAGATTTGGTGATTCTAGACGTAGTGATGCCGCGGATGAATGGCTATGAACTTTGCCGTTGGATTAAAGGTGAAGCCGCTTCCCAAAACGTGCCCGTGATCATGTGCACGACCAAAGGTGAAGAATTTGATATTCACTGGGGCAAAAAACAGGGAGTAGATGCCTATATTACTAAACCCTTTGATCCAGCAGAACTGGTGGCCACCGTCAAGCAACTGCTGGGATAACAGTGACATACTCCCGGCCTTCACGCTGCGCGTAGAGGGCGGGCTTCTCCAGTCTTTTGACCTTCGCGTTTTACAGTGAGCCGATGCCCTAGGCTCACTTGTTTGATAGGCACTCCAGAGTTCACGTCTTGCGGCATAGGTACCAGCGGGTTTGACCTTCGCGACCGATCACCTAGCTCCCCCAGCGTCAGCAAAACTGTCTGAAGTCTGTCTTTGGTGGCAGACTGCGGCTGAACAAGTGCTATGGATTGCCAGTGGTGGGGCGGTCGCAGCGGTACATTGAGCAGCAAGATTTCCCTTCGGGAGAGCGCGGGGCTTCCCGCCGATGAGCTAACCAAGGCTCAGGCGGCGATACGCGATAAGATAGTAGAGCAGTTCATCTCTTTCCATTGACAATAAAATGACCCCTATTGATTGGCTTGCGCAAACGGATCCCTTGGTTGCTGAAATGGTACAGCGGGAAGTCCAACGGCAGCAGCAACACCTTGAACTGATTGCCAGCGAAAACTTTACTTCTCCTGCGGTGATGGCGGCTCAAGGCACAGTTCTCACCAACAAATATGCCGAGGGATTGCCCGGCAAACGCTATTATGGTGGCTGCGAATTTGTGGATGAAGTAGAGCAATTGGCCATTGATCGCGCCAAGGAACTCTTTGGTGCTGCCCACGCCAACGTTCAGCCCCACTCCGGTGCCCAAGCCAATTTTGCTGTCTTTTTAGCATTGCTAAATCCGGGCGATACGATCCTGGGCATGGACTTGTCCCACGGCGGCCATCTCACCCATGGTTCTCCCGTCAACGTTTCCGGCAAATGGTTTAACGTGGTTCACTACGGTGTTCACCCTGAAACGGAACGCCTCGATATGGATCAGGTGCGCGATTTAGCGCGGCAGCATCGTCCCAAGCTCATCATCTGCGGTTATTCTGCCTATCCTCGGCTGATTCCCTTTGCCGAGTTTCGCCAAATTGCCGATGAAGTGGGGGCTTACTTAATGGCTGATATTGCCCACATTGCTGGTTTGGTTGCCACTGGTCACCATCCTAATCCCGTGCCCATTTGTGACGTGGTCACCACCACCACCCACAAAACTCTGCGCGGCCCCCGCGGCGGCCTAATTCTCACCCGTGATGAAGAGTTGGGCAAAAAGTTTGATAAAGCTGTCTTTCCCGGTAGCCAAGGCGGGCCTTTGGAACACGTGATTGCTGCTAAAGCTGTGGCCTTCGGTGAAGCCCTCAAGCCAGAATTCAAAGCCTACGCCGGTCAAGTCATCCGCAATGCTCAAGCCCTAGCGGCGGGTCTGCAGGCACGCCAACTGCGTCTTGTTTCCGGGGGAACCGATAACCACTTGATGCTCATTGACCTGCGATCGGTGAACCTGACGGGTAAAGAAGCCGATCGCCTGATGGGGGAAATCAATATTACCACTAACAAAAATACAATTCCCTTTGATCCAGCCTCTCCCTTTGTTACCAGTGGTCTGCGGTTAGGAACACCTGCGTTGACAACCCGCGGCTTTACTGAAACTGAGTTCAGGGAAATCGCCGAAATTATTAGCGATCGCCTACAGGCTCCCACAGATGAGGCCATCAAAAATCGCTGCCGTGAGCGGGTGGCAGCTCTCTGCACCAAATTCCCCCTTTATCCTCACTTGCAATCGCCGCAACCAGTGCTAGCTTGAAGGGGAATCTTGCCACTTTCTTGAGCAGATGCTGTACCACCTGATTGCCTTTCTTGCTGCCATTGCCGTTGTCCTTTTGGTCACCCCCATTGTCAATGACCTTGGACATAAAGCTGGGTTTGTTGATCAACCCAATGAGCGCAAGATTCACACTCGCCCGATGGTGCGCCTCGGAGGCGTCTCTATCTTTCTAGGTAATCTGGTGGCACTACTCATTGTCTGGAATGCGGGCGGATTTGGTGTCCTCCCCCAGCCAGCGGAGTATGAAATTTGGGGCGTTACCCTAGGGGGGGTGGCCTTTTTCCTCATTGGCTTAGCGGATGATCTCCTCACTTTACCGGCGCTCCTACGTCTTGTCCTACAATTTCTGGTGGCAGGTATTGTCTGGGCGGTGGGCGTGAAAATTCGTATTATCACCGTGCCCTTTATGGGTATTGTTGACTTAGGTTGGCTCAGTTTACCCCTGACCACCGTCTGGCTGGTGGGGATTGCCAATGCCATTAACTTCATTGATGGTGTGGATGGTCTAGCAGCAGGGGTGTCCGGTATTGCTGCGTCTGCAATGTTTTTTGTCTGTATACTCATGGGGGAGCCAGAGGCAGGACTTTTGGCTGCAGCTCTCGCAGGGGGTGCACTGGGCTTTTTGCGCTATAACTTTAATCCTGCCCAAATTTTCATGGGGGATGGGGGTGCCTACTTCATGGGGTTTACCCTTGCAGGATTGGGGGTCATTGGTCTGGTTAAAGCCTATACAGCGGTGGCTATTCTAGTGCCTCTATTGATTCTGGCAGTGCCGATTGTGGATACATCGACCGTTGTTTTTAACCGCCTCCTGAAGGGGCAATCTCCCTTTGCTCCTGATAAGAGACACTTACACCATCGCTTGCTCAAAGCGGGGCTGTCACAGCGGGTGACGGTGCTGTTTATTTATTGCTTGACGCTGTGGGTGGGCAGTCTAGCCTTGGCCTTAGCGGGCTTGCCGGGGGGATGGGGCTATGCGGTGGCGGCATCCCTTTTAATGGGTTTTGTTTCATGGTATGTCTGGCAGCGGGTGCGCAGCAGCGAAAATGACTGAAACAATGAGTGCAGAAATTATTTGCGTGGGCACGGAATTGCTCCTAGGGGAGATTCTCAACAGTAATGCCCAGTTTTTGGCGCAACAACTGGCGAGCTTGGGCATCCCCCACTATTACCAAACTGTGGTTGGCGACAATCCCACGCGAATTAAAAAAGTCGTGGCCATTGCCTGCGATCGCGCCCGCCTATTGATTTTTACTGGGGGTCTTGGCCCTACTCCCGATGATCTTACCACCGAAACCCTAGCGGATTTTTTTCAAGCCCCCCTAGAAGAGCGTCCGGAAATTATTGCTGACCTAGAACGCAAGTATGCCCATCGCGGCGGCTTCAGTCCCAGTAATCGCAAGCAAGCCCTCTTGCCGGTGGGGGCACAGATTCTTCCAAATCCCCTAGGGACGGCCCCCGGCATGATTTGGCAGCCACGCACGGGTCTCATCATTCTCACCTTTCCCGGTGTTCCGGCTGAAATGAAGCAGATGTGGCAAGAAACAGCGGTGCCCTTTTTGCGCTCCCAAGGCTGGGGAAAAGAGGTGATTTACAGCCGTGTGCTGCGTTTCTGGGGTATTCCAGAATCAGTGCTTGCCGAAAAAGTAGCCGCCTACATTGCCCGTGAGCATCCGACGGTGGCTCCCTATGCCGGCAATGGCGAAACCCGCCTCCGCATTACCGTACGTGCCAAAGATGAAGCGGAAGCTCAACAACTAATTCAGCCTATCGAAGCCGAGATTCGGCAAATTGTTGGTTTAGACTGCTATGGTGTCGATGAGGATACCCTCGCCAGTGCTGTTGCCCGCCTTCTCCAAGAGCGACACCAAACAGTGGCCGTAGCAGAGTCCTGTACCGGCGGTGGCCTTGGGGAAATGCTGACCCGCTTGGCGGGGAGTTCTCTCTACTTCAAAGGGGGCGTCATTGCCTATGCCAATGAAGTTAAGGTGAATTTATTGGGAGTGAGTCCTCAAGATCTAGAGCAAGAGGGTGCTGTGAGTGCTGTGGTCGCCGCCCAGATGGCTCTAGGGGTCAAGAGGCGTTTGGCTAGTGATTGGGGTGTAAGTATTACGGGCATTGCAGGTCCAGGGGGAGCGACGCTGACTAAACCCGTGGGACTCGTCTATATTGGCGTGGCATTGCCCAATGGTGAGGTCATTACCCGTGAATTTCGCATCAGCGGTCAAAGGGGACGGGATTGGGTGCGGCATCTCAGTGCTATGAATGCCCTCGATGTATTGCGGCGGCAGTTATTGGTGAATCCATGAATCACGGTTTGCTCTGGTTACCCCTATTGGCCGTTTTTATCCTGCTGGCATGGTTGGGCTGGGTCGAGTACCGCAAGCTAGAACACTATCGCCAGTGGGCACAGCAATTTGAAGCTAGTAAGTACGATATTGCTGCTGTCCTCGGTCAACAGGGCGATCGCCTGACTTGGGGACGCCCCACCCCCCAGGGAATTGTTCATTTGCAAACCTGTGAGCTATCGGCAATTCAGACTCTCTGGGTCGAGGCCGGAGGCCAGCGGGTTGAGACAGAAAACGCTCGTTGTCAGGGAACCATTTGTCTCGTGCTGCAAACCCCCACGGGAAATTGCCATCGCATTCCCTTTACAGAACTTCCCTTAGCATTGGCGTGGCGCGATCGCCTACAATCAAAACTTGCGGGTAAAATTGACAGCAAGTTTGCATAGGTTCTCAACTTCTATGAAACATATCGTGGCGCTAGTGCCCGGTGGTATCGGTGATCAAATTCTTTTTTTTCCCACCCTTGACGATCTCAAAGCCCATTTTCCCCAAGTTCGGTTAGATGTAGTCGCTGAACCCCGCGCCGTTGCGGCCTACCAACTCAGTAGCAGTGTCCACCAAGTCATTCCCTTTGACTTTAAAAACCGCAACGCCCTTGCTGACTGGGCAAACTTCATTGGTACGCTCCGCGAGGGCGAGTATGACGCCATTCTTTCCTTAGGGCGGAGTAAAGCCGTGCGCTTCTTGCTTTGGCTGACGGGGATTCCCAAGCGGGTTGGCTTTGCTAAATTCAATCCCTTGGGGTTTCTCACCGATGCTGTGCCAGTCAACCTCAATCAGTACGCCGCTGCCACCTACCACGACTTACTCAAAGCCTTTGGCATCACTACCCCCTGTCCTTTGCCCAAGGTCGGCATTGCTGAGGTGGATCAACAGTGGGCAACGGCAGAGCGGCACCGCCTAGGGATGACTGGGAGGTATCGCCTTTTGCACGGTGGCTCCAGTCAGATGGCACTCACCAAAGGGATGAACAAAATTTACCCCCCCGCCGCTTGGGTTGAGGTGATCCAGACACTGCAACAACAGGAGCCGCATTTGCCTTTTATCGTGGTCTGTGGGCCTGAGGATCAAGCGTGGGTGGAAGCTCTCACTCAAGCCCTACCCAACATTCAGATTAGCCGCCCACCCGATCTGCGAAAGCTAGCTGCCCTCATGCAACAGGCACAACAAATCCTCTGTACGGATAGTGGTCCAATGCACATTGGCGTGGCAGTGGGTACTCCCCTGGTGGCGCTCTTTGGCCCTACCGATCCCGCGAAACTCTTGCCTGCTGATCCGCGTTTTCGTGCTGTCAAGTCTGCCACAGGCAACATGGCCGATATTCCAGTTGCAGCGGTGATTGAGGCAGCGCGCCATGGCTAGACCGGCTGTTTTCCTTGATCGCGACGGCGTGCTGAACCAAGAGGTGGGCTATATTCACCGCCTTGAGGACTTGCAGCTCATCCCCGGTGCGGCTCAAGCAGTGCGACGACTCAATGACGCCGGCTGGTTTTGCTGCTTAGCCTCCAACCAATCAGGTCCAGCGCGGGATTATTACAGCATTGATCATGTCCATGCCCTACACCAAAGGCTCCAGGAGTTACTGGCTGCAAGTGCCAGTGCCGTGTTGGATGCAGTTTATTTCTGCCCCGATCTCAGTCGCCCTGAAGGGGGAGTTGTGGCTGACTACGCAGGCTGGACAACATGGCGTAAACCCAATACAGGTATGCTGGTAGCAGCGGCTTGGGATCACAATTTGGATTTAAGCCGCAGTGTGATGGTGGGAGATAAGGCCACTGATATTGATCTGGCGCGAAATGCTGGCTGTTATGGCATTTTGGTACAGACGGGCTTTGGCGATCGCGTTCTTGAGGGGAGCTACCAACACACCAGTCAACCCGATTACATTGCAGAGGATTTAGCCGCTGCCGTAGAGTGGATTTGTACTCACCTTGTGCCCCGTTAGGGATGACTTCATCGCCAAACGATACCAAGTTTCCCCTAGCCTTACTCTTCCTTGTGGTGTTGGGCTACGTACTCGTAGGATGGTATCTGTCCGCCTATCCTTGGATGTGGTCAGCCTATGCCTGTTTTTTTGCAGCTATTCTGACAGTATTTATCGTAGGTGGTACCTCTAGTCTGTTGCGCTCCAAACAGAATAATCCCAAGGGTATTTTCACCACCTTAATTCTGCGGATGGGTACCCCTAGTCTTTTTACCGTCTTAGTGCTGAGTACCGCCGTTACCCTTGCGATTATTGCCTTTCAGATCTTTAGTGTGATTGCCATTCTTATTAGCACCGAAACCCTTGTGCGTATTGAAATGAAAGCCGCCGGCTACCAGAACTGGCAGATTATGCTAGTGCTGATTCCAATGGCGATTTTAGGGGTATTTATTGGCTGGAGTATTGGGCACTACTTACCTTCTTCTCTAGACGGAGCATCATTGCTGTTGGGGCTAAAGCAACAAACTTTCCAAGGCGCGTAGATTCGTGATGCACAGGCTCTCTTGATTGCGGCGAATAATGCCCTTGCGCTCCAGTTTCCCCAAAACCCGTGTCACCGTTTCCCGCGCCATGCCACTGAGACTACTTAATTCACGGTGGGGTAGATTGGGAATTTCTAGACCATCGGCTCCCTGTCGCCCCTGACCATCCGCTAAAAACAGCAGAATATCCGCCACCCGTGACGTACTATCGGATTCCCGTAACCGCAGCCGCCGATTTAGTTGTCGTAGCCGCCGAGCCATCAACTTAGCAAGGCGTATGCCAGCTTGGGGTTCGGTATTGACCAGATTGACAAAATCCGCTGCAGGCATATTGGCCACCACCGTTGGCGTTAGGGTAATTACATCCGTTGAACGGGGCACTTCCTCCAAGGGCGCCATTTCCCCAAACAGTTCTCCTGGGCCAAGAATATTCAAGGTGACTTCTTTGCCATCTATGTTGTAGGTGCGAATTTTGACCCAGCCACTAAGGATGAAGTAAACCGATGTTCCCCAGTCATTTTCCAGCAAGATCACTTGGTTGGCAGGATGTTGCCGCGTCACCACATGGGCAAGTGCCTTTTCCACCACTGCCTGCGGTAAATCGCGAAAAAAGGGCGTATTTTGCAAAGATAGTTCAGGTGCAGGAGAACTACGCCGTTCTTGCATAGAGGTCAAGACCGAGAGCGCGAAAAAATAGGTCGTCAGGCGTTGCAGGGAAACCGACACCTGTGATCTTACCATTGCTATCCATAATCACAATCAATGTATCGGTAACCTTAAACTTAGCAAACACTCCCTTGATTAACGATATTGCCATTACTTCCGTCGCTCAAATGCTCTTTGTAAGCGCCTACCCACTTAGAAATATTTCAGAAACATTGCTTTGCGCCCCTGTCATTTTTTGGGCGGAAACTCTTTTTGCAGTTGTGGATGTCGATGCTCCACGCTCAGTCAAAGTGATTGCCAAATAGGCAGCAGTTTAGAGTTTTTGCATCCACTTGTGCGCAAGATGCCGGCCTGCAGGCTGGGGAGGATGTCAAACAGTCTTTTCTAGAAGGATTGAGAGTGGCCAATAGCGATCGCCCTAAGGCCACTGTTTGGTTCAGTCAAGCAATGTAAATATCTCTTATCAATTCTTGATGCAGACTTGACTCTATAGATAACTGCTCCTTGAGTTTTCCCAGCTTGCGGGGGAAACTGCTGTGGAGTGTAAAGTTTATTAAAGACCTTGACTCCTTTGGTTAGCCTTCGTCACAATGAGTTCCATAGGTTAAGACTTGAATTTTATCCTCGTGAGCGGTTTGTAATAACTGCGAGTGAGTAGGTTGTGCCAATGCTAGAAACCCTTGAATTTGTGATTTATCCCGATGGCCGCGTCATTGAAACAGTGACAGGCATTGCTGGGAGATCTTGTGCTGAGGTGACTGCTGCCATTGAAGCACAACTGGGGTGTGTCATTAGCCAACAGCCCACTGCAGAATACTACGCTTCCCAAGAGGAAGAAAATCAATTGGTTGTTCAATCTGTCCCCTCCCAGTGGTAGTCGTTGAGGATTGTTGATCCATGTCACACTTCAGCCAAATCAAAACCCAAATTCGGAGTTTACCCGCCCTAGAAGCTGCCCTGACAGACTTGGGGTTACCATGGCACTCTGGTTGCCAAGAAGTGCGTGGGTTTCGCGGTCAAACCCAAACGGCTCAAGTCGTTATTCCTCAACAAAATGGCTACGACATTGGCTTTCGCTGGAATGGCACTGAGTATGAACTAGTGGCCGATCTCGAGTTTTGGCAACAGGCGTGGTCAGTGGATTGCTTTTTGAATAAAGTTACTCAGCGCTATGCCTACCATGCAGTGCTGCAATCTGCCACGGAACAGGGCTTTCAAGTCCAGACCACAGAGCAGCAGGCCGATGGCAGTGTCAAGCTGGTGCTGCAACGCTGGCGTTCCTAGCCGCTTGAGAGAATGGATAGACCCATGGGTCAGCCCCTTGGTTTAGAACCAGAACTTGGCGGTCAACTGCGCCAAAGTGCACCTCGCAGTGGCTATGAACCGGAACTGGGGGGAACTCATCGCCAACACGGTGTCTATGTAGATGAAATTACCTGTATTGGCTGCAAGCACTGTGCCCATGTAGCGCGAAATACATTTTACATAGAGCCGAGCTACGGGCGATCGCGGGTGATGCGCCAAGATGGCGATCCGATTGAACTAATTCAAGAAGCCATTGATACCTGTCCCGTTGATTGTATCCACTGGGTGGATTACACGGAATTAAAACGGCTTGAGAAAGAACGCCTTGAGCAAGTGGTTCCTCCTGCCGGTTTTCCCATTGATCTGGCGACCACTTACCGCAAAAAACGACGATTGGTGCCTAGTACTGAATAACATCCTCGGGCATCACAATCAGCGTTGTGCCCTGACGACCAACGATAATTACGCGCTGATGCTCTGGAATAGCCAAACGGGGGTCGTGACAGCGTGCTTGCCAGGAAATCCCCTCATAAAGCACTCGTCCAGTTTCGCCGGCGGGAATTTTCGTGAGTGTTTCTCCCTCGGCCGTTTCCCTCAGAACTGGTGGGACTCGTTTGGGCTGGTACCGCCGCAAGAGGAAGACCACTGCTACTGATAACCCTATCCAAAGGACAATTTGCGCTGAAAAGCTAGGAATCAGAGGGGAGAGAAAAGCCACGATCAAGGCACTGAGTCCAGCCGTCGCTTCCATAAAGGCTGTTGGCAGGATAAGCTCCATTACAAAAAGAATGACGCCAACAATTAACCAAATCCAAAAGGGAGACAGGGGCATTGCTCTTATCACCCAAGACGGTTACTTCAAAGATAGCTTAAACTCCCTTTCTACAGAGAGTGAATTTACCTGTTTTAATGGGTTTTGGTTTTATTCCTGCGCAAAGAACTGTACTGGAACTTATAAAAACCACCCTGCGTCAGGGGAGCTAGCACTCAAAAGAGACTGCTCCAATTCTGGATGAATTCAATGAGGCAAACAACAATGACGGATCTATTGATCTCCCTGCTGGTGGGACTTCTCACCCTTGGCCTGTTGACAAGTTGGCTATGGCGACCAACGGCAACCCCTATTTCTCGTGCTGAACAGGCCAATACGCCCGATTTTGTTGCTGATGCGCCTCCCCCGGATGATGAGGGTACGCCACCCCGTCGGGGATAGGCTAGGATTCTCCTAGGGACTTTTAAAAACAATACTTTAGTGATTAAGCAGCTTTGGTTAGCAGGGCAACTATTTCAAGCGGGTTTCTTGGCCTTTGGTCGTGGCCTTTTCTTTATTGCCCGCTATCACCTTTGGGGCTATCTGCTGCTACCGGCCTTTTTGAGTCTGGTGCTAGGGATTATACTCCTCATTACTGCTTTCTGGGCTGTTCAGGTCGTTGGTGATCATTGGTCTGTTGCTGGGGAATGGCGGTGGCTCTACCAAGGGTTCATTGATGTGTTGGCAACCCTGATTGCCATCTTTTTGGCCTTGATTAGCTACCAAACGCTGATTCCCCTTGTGGTGATTCCTTTTCTGGGGGCGTTGCTCAATCGGGTTGAAAAAATTACGGTAGGACAAACCATTGAAGTGGGGTGGCGGCGTGATCTCTTAAACGCTATTATGGGTGGATGGTTTGCACTGCGAGATGCAGTTTTGCAAGTGCTCTTCCTACTGCTCTCGTTTCTTACAGGTCCCCTGCAACCCGTTGTGATGGCGATCGCCAGCAGCTATTTCTTGGGGCGAGGAAGTTTTGATTACCTCCTTGAGAAACACAGTACCTCTTTCAGGGAGCGTAGACTCTTAACCCGTGCCTATAGGCCACAAATCTATGGCCTTGGTTTGGCGCAGTTTTTGGGGCTGTTGATCCCCTTGCTGGGGTTAGTGTTGGTACCGCCAGTGGGGGTTGTGGCTGCAGCTTTACTGATTCAAGATCATCCACCGCAAGACCAGTTGATGGCAGTCAATGCGGTTTCTCGGCGTTGATTTAGCGTGGAAGGGAGGAGCCTCAGGGTACTGCTGTTTGCAGTGGCAGGGACAAGATTTAGGGGTGGTCGCTCTCGATCGCTCCCGTGATACGGATGAACTTCTGGCATGGATTGATCGCGATGCACCCTCTGCGCAAGTGGCAATGGTGGCGGTGGATGCCCCCCTAATGATTCCCAATCCAAGGGGAATGCGTACCTGCGATCGCCAGTCCCATCAAGTCCTTGGCCGTTATCACGCCGGCTGTTATCCGGCAAATCAGCAATCCCCCTTTGCAAGCCACACGACGGGTTTTAGTGAAGCCTTGAGTCAACGGGGGTTTCGCCATGCCCCTACCCTCACTCCTCAAGAACTAGGGCGCTTCCAAATTGAAGTCTTTCCTCATGCGACGGCGATCGCCCTCTTCCAACTGGATCGAATCATCAAATACAAAAAAGGCCGCCTTGTAGAGCGAGCCAAAGGGTTAGCGCGGCTGAGGGAGTTAATGGCTACCCATCTTCCCCACCGTGAGCCGCGTTTAGCCCTGCAACTACCCACTGAAATCCCCACCACCGGCCGAGAACTCAAAGCCCTAGAGGATCAACTGGATGCAGTTCTCTGTGCCTATACGGCAGCCTATTGGTGGTACTGGGGGCGCGATCGCCACTGGGTGCTGGGCAGTGACTCCTTTTCACCAGAGCCAGCCCCAACCGACGCCTACCTAAAGACAGGGTATATCGTTATTCCCCGGTGCTAACTTTCACGATTGCGGTAGCGTTGCAGTTCCGTGCGCAGAGCGGCAATTTCAGCACGCAAATCATCAATCAGCGCTTGCCAATCCACCCCCTGCTCCCGTCGAGGTACCACTGTTTCTGCCTCTTGACGGGCACGAGCTTGTACCTCTTCCATGAACTGATGGAGCCGCTGCTGTTGTTCGGCATCAAATCGCCCCAGCTGACTCAGGAATTCCACAAATAGATGCTGCGCCTGATCCCGTAGGAGGGTTGCTGTGGCTCGACCAAGGAAAAAGGCATCCAGCGGCGATTGACTCATAGGAGTGTCATTCCTCATAAGTTGCATCTTTCAATCCCTGAGTGTAACAAAGTTTTACAAGAAACAGGTCTAGCTCTTCCCCGATTCTCCACCTTTTGCCTATAGGACAGATAAGAAGATTTTTAACGTTTGACTAGACAGATTGTCCCCGCAAAAGCATAGAATTATTTCAATTAAACACTTCTTTTTCATAGCTATAAATCATGGATGCCCCCTTAGGGCTGGCGGTTCCTCTGAATAACGGCTTAGCTATGAAAATTTCTCTAGATTTGCCAAAAGGGGTAGGAATGCTAACAAATTTAGCGAATCGAGTTCACTTTAAGTATTGGCGGGGCGATCTCTTTGGTGGGCTAACTGCCGCCATTGTTGCCTTGCCAATGGCTTTAGCCTTTGGGGTCACTTCTGGTGCGGGTGCAACAGCGGGACTGTACTGCGTGGTCTTGCTGGGCTTTTTTGCCGCCCTGTTTGGGGGCACGCCAACGCTCATTTCTAATCCCACAGGGCCGATGACGGTCGTGATGACAGCAGTGATCACCCGCCTCACCAGTGAATATCCCGATCAAGGGCTATACATGGCCTTTACGGTGGTGATGCTAGCGGGCTGTTTTCAGATCCTGTTTGGCCTGTTGCGGTTGGGCAAGTACATTACCCTCATGCCCTACACCGTCATTTCCGGCTTCATGTCAGGAATTGGCCTGATCATGATCCTGTTGCAAATTGGCCCGCTGTTGGGTCATAGCAGTAAGGGGGGTGTGCTGGGGACAGTGCAAAACTTGCCAGAGTGGGTGCAAACACTGAACTTCGCTGCCCTTAGCTTGGGGCTATTCACGCTTGGTCTAATCTACTTCACTCCCCAGAAAATTCGGCGGATTGTACCGCCACAACTCTTAGCCTTGGTTTTGGGCACTATTCTATCAATGGTGTTTTTTGCGGATGCCGGTTTGACCCGCATTGGCACGATTCCCACGGGACTGCCAGAGTTTGTGCCCCCCACCTTTACGCTGCCGGCTCTAAAAACAATGATTGTGGATGGGGCAATGTTGGGAATGCTCGGCTGTATTGATTCCCTGTTGACTTCAGTTATTGCCGACAGTATCACCCGCACTCAACATGATTCGGATAAGGAACTAATTGGTCAAGGTATTGGGAACTTGCTATCGGGTCTCTTTGGCGGGCTACCCGGTGCGGGTGCAACGATGGGTACGGTGGTGAATATCCAAGCGGGGGGGCGTACCTGCTTATCCGGCATGATCCATGCGGTTATTCTGTTGATGGTGGTGCTGTGGGCTGCCCCTTTGACGGAACCAATTCCCACGGCAGTGCTGGCAGGAATTCTAATCAAGGTGGGGATAGACATTATTGACTGGAATTTTCTCAAACGCGCCCATGTGCTCTCTTTGCGAGCTGCCTGCATCATGTATGGGGTAATGCTGCTCACTGTGTTTGTGGATCTCATTGTGGCGGTGGGGGTCGGCGTCTTTATTGCCAATATGTTAACCATCAAACGCTTGGCAGATCTGCAATCGGAGGATGTCAAGGCCATTACGCACGCTGATGATCAAACGCCGCTCACCCCAGAGGAAAAAGAGCTCTTTCGGCAGGCCAAGGGGCAACTGTTGCTGCTGCACCTCGGTGGTCCTATGAGCTTTGGTTCCGCTTGGGCAATTTCTCAACGGCAGGCCATCATGTCGGACTACAAGGTGCTGATCCTCGATGTCAGCAGTGTGCCTTTGTTGGGGGTAACAGCGACGTTGGCTATTGAGTCCTTAATCCAGGAAGCACAAAAGCACCATTTAGTCATTTTTCTTGTGAATGGCTCAGTAAATAAGGTGCAACAGCGACTACAACGCTTCCGTATTTTGGATCGAGTGCCCGCTGACCACGTGGTGAGCGATCGCCGACAAGCCCTTGAAAAAGCCATCCAGTTTCTCCACCAACCGGCGGAGTTACTAGAAGTAACAACGGGCAGCTACGAATAACGGGAGACGGCAGGGTTGCCCTGCACATACCATCGCCAAGGAATCTCTTGCCCTTGGGAAATACCAATGCGCGTGGTTTGTACCACCGGCTCTGTCAGGGGGCGGGGCGGCTTTGCCAGCCAGAGACCGCTCTCTTTCCCTAGCATTAAGCCGGAAAGCCGGCGATCAATCCCCAAGACTTGGCAGAGTTTCCCGGGGCCAGCAGCACTGCGGGGGGGCAATGAGGGACTAAGCATCTCTAGGGCACGAATGAGAACGGCACTGGCAAAATTAGGGCGATCGCTGGCGATATTCAAGCAGTGGTAAATGCCATAGATTTGATAGACATAAATCGTCCCCGGTGCTGCAAACATGGGGGCATTGCGAATTGTTTGGCGACGGTAGCCATGGCAGGCGGGGTCACCGGCCATGTAGGCTTCAGTTTCGACGATCCGACCTCGGTAAAGTTGACCATTGGGCTGTTGCCGTACGAGAAGACACCCCAATAATTCTTGAGCCACCACTGGGGCAGGGCGCGCTAGCCATTCAAGGGGCAGGCAGTTCTCTTGCTCAATGCCGATGTCCTTCAAGCAGCAAACCCTCCATCAAAGCATGGCGCAGGGGGGCATTTAGGCCAGAGACGGTGTAGAGCATTGCTTCCCGATAAAGACGCTGAACGGTGTGGCTGAGCACTAGGGCACTGCCGCCGCTGGCAATTAGGGCAGCTTGAGACGTTTGAATAGCAAGGTGAATGGCGGCGGCGCGCAGTTGCGCGTGGTAGGGGGGATTGAGGTTCTCTAATTCCCCTTGAATTTGGTCGTAGAGACGGTGCCAGCGATCGCGAAAGTGGTGATAGAGGTTTTTGGCGTCGGCCCGCTCGGCTAGGATTTGTAAACTCGCACGGGCACAACCCATGGGGGCAGCACTGCTCCGCAATAATTGCTGGCGATCGCGAAGGGCTATCCAATCTGCCCCACTGATACCCACCACATCTTCCGGAGGGACTAACCAGTTGACCACTTCTGCTTGCACTGTTTGGGTTGAGGGTACAGCTGCCAGGGGCAAGGGTAGAGAGAGGTGTAAAATTCCGCCACTGGCCTGTTGGGCATTGATGAAGGGCATGAGGGCAAAGAGAATGCGCTGATCCGGCAGGGGAGCTGCGGCAACAAACATTGTCATGTGCTGAAAGCCACTGAGCCAAGGCAACATCCCCTGTAGGCGATAGCCCTTACTAGTGGGTTGAGCTTGCAAATCCACTGGGTTATGGCGTAAGTGGGAAAAGCTAACCCCAATCAACACTTGCCCCTTCACTAAGTCCGCCAAGTAGGTTTGAGCAACGTTCCCTTCGGTGTGCTCGAGAAGGATGCCTAGGGCGGACTGATGTTGTGCTACTAAAAAGGCAAGGGCGCCGGAGGTCTGCGCCAGTTGCAAGCTTAAATGCCATAGGGTACGGCGATCGCACCCCAATCCTCCCTGGGCCTTAGGTACACCTAGGCGAAAAATGCCCAAGTTGCCTAAAGTTTGCAGACTCTCGGATAAAAGGGTCTTTTGCTGATCAATGCGGTTGGCAATGGGGCTCACAAAGCTGTTGAGGTAGGTCTGAATCTCTGTCAGGATGGGCTGCGCTTCTGGGTCGGCAAAGTCCAAGGCATTCATCATCGTGTGGTCAGGAATAGGCCAAATGAGCACGGGGAGTGTAGGATTCAATGGCTTGAAGCTGCCGATACAGCTCCCGCTCAGCATCGCTCAGGTGGGGGGGCAGCGTAATCACAATTTCCACCAGTTGATCTCCGCGATCGCCATCGGGACGAGGATAGCCTTTGCCCGCCAGTCGCAAACGTTGACCTGTGCGCACCCCTGCTGGAACCACCATTTTTACCCAACCATCGAGGGTAGGGGCTTCAATTTGCCCACCGAGGGCAGCCTCACTGGGGGTCACAGGGAGTTCACAGACAATGTCGTAGTTCTCAAGACGAAAGAGGGGATGGGGAGTCACTTGAATTTTCAGATAGAGATCACCCCCAGCCGTACCTTGACCCCGCAGCCGAATCCGCTGACCGGTAACCATCCCCGGCGGTAGGGTTACTTCCAAGGAGCGTCCATCCCCAAGGCGAATTCGCTCCCGTCCTCCTTCATAGGCCTTTTCGAGAGGGATTTCTAGGGTGGCTTCAGCGTCGCGGCGACTCACAGCGGTATAAACGCTTTTGACCGTGCCAGGGCGAAACTCGTCTGTCTCTATCGTAGGCGGGCGACGGGGAGGATCCGCTGAAACTGTAGAAGTGCGGGGGGAGCGCCGACCCAAGAGTTGATCCAAAAACTCTTGAAAGTTATCCTCGCTGAGATCGGGTTCATCCCGGAGACTGGTGCCATTACGGCGAGCCACACTGGTCCGCTGAGAAGGACGACTGCGAAAACCGGGTTGTGACCAATATTCACCGTAGCGATCGTACTGCTCACGGCGAGCCGGATCACTCAGGACTTGGTAGGCTTCACTAATATCTTTGAACTTCTCTTCAGCAGCGCGATCGCCCGGATTCATATCGGGATGATACCGCCGCGCCAGTCGCCGATAGGCGCGTTTAATCTCCTCCGTGCTGGCTCCTCGATCCACGCCCAAAAGCTGGTAGTAATCTCGAAAATTACGCATCGACAGTCCTATCTACACTCCCATTTGCGGCAAACACTGTAAAGAAGCTCTACCAGTCGTCGTCATCCCAATCCTCCCATGCCGCCGAATCACTGCGCTGGGAGTAGCTGCGGGAACGCCGTGGGTGGAGGGGCTGATCCCACTCATCTTCATAATCGTCGCGCCGCCGCTCTCGACCCCGCACTGCATCAAGACCTTTGTTTACCGCTTCCCTGAGGTTGGGAAGCTTAAAGAAATCCTCATTATCTTCTGCTTCCTCTTCGCTCAGGCGCAGTTGACGGACAAAGTCGTAGAGCCGCTCTTCAAGGGCAGCATAGGTGAGGTCAATCTGGCGATCGTCTTCATTGCGAATGGCCTCCTGCAATTGCCGCACTAAGGCCTCAATGCCACGACGTTGATCGGCGGCAAATTGATAGCCAAATTCCTGAGCTGCCTCCCGCAGTTGCCGTTCGGCGCGGTTGATTAAATCTTGAGCGCGGTTGCGCTTTTCAATGCGTGCCCGCCGCTGGCGATCGCCTGCAGCATTGGATTCGGCATCCAAGAGCATCTGCTGAATTTCCTCTTCGCTCAGCGTTGATGCCCCCTGAATGACGACACTTTGCTCGCGGCCACTAAAGCGATCCAAAGCCACCACTTGGAGCAGACCATTGGCATCCAAGTCAAAGGACACTTGAATTTGCGGCACCCCTCGCGGCGCTGGGGGAATTCCCGTTAACTTAAAGCGCCCCAAGGACTTGTTGTGTTCCGCCAGTTCCCGCTCCCCTTGAACCACGTGGATTTCCACTTGGCTTTGGTTATTTTCTGAAGTTGAAAAAATATCGGAGCGACGCACTGGAATCGTCGTATTACGGGGAATCAGTACCTTCGTCACGCCGCCAACGGTTTCCACACCCAAGGAGAGGGGCGTCACATCCAACAGTAAGATATCCTTCATCTCGCCGGCGAGAATGCCTGCTTGAATGGCGGCACCGATGGCCACCACCTCATCGGGGTTGACGTTTTGGTTAGGCTCACGGCCAATCATCTGCCGCACCAAGTCCTGCACCATAGGCATCCGCGTCGCACCACCTACGAGCACCACGGCATCAATTTGACTGGGGGTTAAATGGGCATCCATCAGCGCCTGTTCAACCGGATAGCGCAGCCGCTGTAGCAGGTCTTGGCTGAGGTCTTCAAATTGGCGGCGACTGAGGGTGGTTTCAATGTGTTTTGGCCCATCCGCCGTGGCGGTGACAAAGGGCAGATCAATATGGGTTTCCAGTAACCCGGAAAGTTCAATTTTCGCTTTTTCGGCGGCATCGGTGAGCCGTTGCAGCGACTGGCGATCGCGCCGCAGATCAATTCCTTCTTTAGCCAAGAAGTCCTCTGCCAACCAATCCACAATTAACTTATCAAAGTCATTGCCCCCCAATTGGGTATCGCCACTGGTGGCCTTCACCTCAAACACGCCATCGCCAACATCGAGAATCGAGACATCAAAGGTACCACCGCCAAGGTCAAAGACGAGAATTGTCTGCTCCTTCTGGCGATCAAGACCATAGGCAAGGGCGGCAGCCGTCGGCTCGTTAATAATACGGCGCACATTTAGACCCGCAATACGCCCAGCATCACGGGTAGCTTGCCGCTGTGAATCATTAAAGTAGGCGGGTACAGTAATCACCGCATCGGTGACAGGCTCCCCTAGGTAGCGGCTGGCATCCTCCACCAGTTTGCGCAACACCATGGCTGAAATCTCTTCAGGGGCAAATTCCCGTTGCAGCCGTGGACACTTAATGCGCACTTTACCTGACTCATCGCGGCGAATGGTATAGGGTACCCGTTTAGACTCAGCCGTAAGTTCACTATATTCGCGGCCAATAAACCGCTTCACGGCATAAAAAGTGTTTTGGGGATTGAGCACCGCCTGCCGCCGCGCCAACTGACCCACAAGGCGTTCACCATCTTTGCCAAAGGCCACCACAGAAGGGGTGGTGCGGGAGCCTTCTGCATTGGCAATCACAACGGGTTTTCCCCCTTCCAACACAGCAATGACGGAATTGGTTGTTCCCAGATCAATGCCAACAATTTTGCCCATGCCGTTTGAACGACTCCGCACTGGTTAGAATAAATGAATAGCGTTATAGTAACGGATTATTTATCCTTTGTTACGCTTATTCGATTGTACGAGATCTGCTCCAGACCGTCAGAGTCACTCTTGCCCCTGTGCTGCGCGATCGCTACAACGATAGGGACAGCCTCAGTGCTCACGCCTCACGATTACCGCTGCCTATGTGTGAATTTTAGCAGTAAGATGACAGGCAAGAGGTTGCAGCACAGCTTATCAACTGTTGCTACGCCCAATTCCGAGAAGGAGACCGTTCTATGTTACACCGCAAGCTTTATCAACTCTATACCGACGGCCAAGAAGTCTGGATTTACTTGCGGGATCAACAGCGCCTGATTGACCGGGCACGCATTGTCGATATTGAAGGAAACGTGGTAACCATCCGCTACGAAACGGAGGAAGACGACGAAGTGTGCGCTTGGGAGGAGATTGTCAACATCGAAAGTATTGGCTCGATTTCGCGGCGGCTGGCGGCAGTTCCCCGAGGCAGTGCAGAACTACCCATTGCCGATGAGTGCCCAGAGGCAGAGCAACTGCCTAAGCATTCTTCGGAAACTGAACACGAGCGTTAGTGGTACCTCATGCGCTCAGCCCCCATTGTGGAGGAGATAGCTGCGATTGATGCCCAGTATATGGGGCGCTGCCTTGAGTTAGCTGCCCGCGCTAAGGGCTGCACAGCTCCCAATCCCCTCGTGGGGTGCGTGATTGTGGCTGAGGGGCGGATAATTGGTGAAGGGTTTCATCCCAAAGCGGGAGAACCCCATGCAGAAGTCTTTGCCCTGCGCAGTGTTAGGGAGAGCGATCGCCCGCTCCTCAGTCAAGCTACCCTCTACGTCAATCTTGAACCCTGTAACCACTATGGCCGTACGCCTCCTTGTACCGAAGCAATTATTGCGGCGGGCATTCCTAGGGTAGTGGTGGGCATGATTGATCCTAATCCCCAAGTGGCGGGAGCGGGGGTGGAACGCCTGCGCTCAGCGGGCATAGAAGTCACCGTGGGCGTAAGGGAAGCGGAATGTCAGCGCCTGAACGAGGCCTTTGTGCATCGGGTGCGCTACCGGCGTCCCTTTGGCATTCTCAAATACGCTATGACCTTGGATGGCAAAATTGCCTCTAGTGCGGGTCACAGTCTCTGGATAAGTGGCGAAGCCGCACGAGCGATGGTGCATCAACTGCGCTCCGAATGTGATGCTGTCATTGTGGGGGGCAATACCGTTCGTCGGGATAATCCTCTGTTGACCTCACGCCATGAGCGTAATCCACTGCGGGTAGTCATGAGTCGGACGCTGAATTTGCCGTTGAATGCCTCTTTATGGCAAACAACGACGGCGCCGACACTCGTGGTCACTTCCGCTTCGCTCCAGCATCCTCTAATTCCCCAACTACAGGCCCAGGGGGTGGAGGTACTACACTTGGAGCCGTTAACACCGACAACGGTGATGAACCAGCTCTATCAACGGGGAATGCTGACTGTGCTCTGGGAGTGCGGCGGTTCCTTGGCAGCAGCAGCGATCGCCGAAGGAATGGTACAAAAAGTATGGGCGTTTATTGCACCAAAAATTATTGGTGGTTGCCATGCTCCCGCCCCAGTCGCCGATCTAGGCTTAACCCAGATGAATGAGGCTCTATGCCTAGAGGAGGTGAGTTGGCAAACTGTCGGTGCAGACATTCTGGCAGTGGGCTATCTCCCGTCTAGGTCTCTGGTTCCGTCACTTCAATGATGGTGCAGCCCGTTTCTGTGGGGGGCATATCCGCTTGCTCATAGAGCAAATCAATCCACAGCGACTCTGGATAGGGCTTGCGACTAGAAACATAAAAGAGCCAATGCTGGCTCACATTGAGGGACTCTCGCCGCAGTTTGGCCATTGCGGCAGTGGTAACGAGTCGGAAAGCGGCATTGGCATTGTGCCACTGCTCAATAATTCCAGCCGCAACCCGCAGGGTTTCCCCTTCGCTATTTTCTAATTCCAAAATGCCGTCAATGTGAATACTTTCCCACCAGTGCTGGGGATCCTTGAGATCCAATCCTTGGCCATCCATGTAGCTGATGAGGTCGGGGAGATATTCACGGATAAATTTTTGGACAACCTCAAAAGGGGGGAAAGGACGCAAGACTTTGAGGTGGCTCGCTGTTTGTTGAAACCACAGCTTGTGGTAAGTCATGGGGACAAAGCTCCGTCAGAATGGCGATCGCCAAAAATCTTTACAAACTCGTTTATTTTACCAAGCAAGCTGGCGCTGATCGCCTCTGAGAGAGGGGATTGATATGTGACACTTTTGGCGCAATTTGGCACATTTACTGTGGGACAATTTAAGTCCGGTGAGCACTGGTGGAAGGGATGTCAACTGACTCGCATTATTAAAAAAAACTATACGCACTGATTCAAAAACTTTACTTTACTTATTTATTTATTGGCAATAACGATTTTTATTCCATTGAGGACAATTAAGCCCAAATTGTGATGAATTCAAGTTTTTTGATTATTAGCTAGCAGGTAGAAAATTCGTATTTTTGTCTTGTAGCAAATAATTTGCTCCCCAGAGATAGCAGGGTTACGAAGGGAAGTGTCTTGTCATTTGGCTGTGGATTGGGTAAAGTCACCTAGAAGTTTCGTCGTGGTGCCAAAACACCCTTTGCATAAACCACAGATTGGGACAGTTTTAGGCATAAACGCGGCGAGTGGCCTCTGGCTCCCCTGGACAATTGCTCATGATGTGTGTTCTCGATTCACTGCTTTGTCGAATCACTGTCAATTTCGTGTGCGAGGAGGATTACCTTGAGCAACGATAGTCGTACCCCCAACGCCTCTCCGGATGCACCCCTTGCATCTGCTCTCCTGCTTGGTCGTTCGCTGCGCTCCCTTTGTTCCTGTCTGCCCTTACTGAGCGCTTTTGCTCTAATTCAGCCGACGCAAGCCCTTGATTTGACAACTCTTGCGGGCGGTCGGGAAGCTGGTTCACACAACATTCGCACGAATCCCCTAACACTTCCCTCCCTATTTGGCACTGAAACCCAAGACTCGATTGCTGAGCTAGAAAATCTTTTATCCAGTGACAAAGCTAACTCACTCTTGGATGTGAGCCAAGCGGCATGGCAACGCACGATCCCAGTGGAGGTGGGTTTTGCACCGTTGACCCTAAAAGCCCCTACCCCGACTCTCTCTGCCTTTGCTTCCTTTGAGCGTCTCAGCCAGCCTTCTGAACCCACCTTCAAAGTGGTGGATCGTCGCGGTCGTACCCATAGCTTGGCAGATCTGGTGACTCGAGCGACCACCTCTGTCGTTGCCTCCTTAGCCATTCATCCCCCCTTAGCTATGGGCGGGTCTTTGGAGCAAACCACAACGGAAGTGGAACCCGAGTTAGCCGAAGATGACACACCTCAACGCTTCCAGGGGGTGGCTTTTGTTAACTCCCAAGGAGTATCCCCCTCTGGATCAACTGCAACTGTAACACCGCTGTCTTTTGGTCGTGTCTCTGAGCAGCAGCGTCGCACCACCCCTTCCCCCGTTGCGACCCCACAAGCCCCTGCCCGCTCTGCGCTGCCTCAGCCAACGGTGGTCAGTCACCTGCAAACAACAACGGTAACTGCACCAACACCTCCTGTCGTTCAGCCCATTGTTCCTCCTGTACCTGTTCAGGTGGCACGTTCAATTGTGGCTCCACCCTTACCCAGGAATCTCGACCTGCCCCCCCTACCCAACTCGGATCGCTTCCTCCCCAGCCTGACGACAAACTTTATCTGGCCGGCTCGTGGAGTTTTGACCTCTGGCTTTGGCCCCCGTTGGGGACGGATGCACCGAGGCATTGATATTGCTGCTCCTGTAGGCACCCCCATTTATGCTGCTGCTGCTGGGGTTGTCACCTACTCCCAATGGAACGACGGCGGATATGGCAATCTTGTGGAAATTCGTCATGCCGATGGGGCGCTTACCCTTTATGCTCACAACCAACGGAATTTGGTGCGGGTAGGGCAGTACGTTGAGCAGGGTCAGCAGATTGCTGAAATGGGAAGTACTGGCCGCAGCACCGGTCCCCACGTCCACTTTGAAGTGCATCTCCCAGGTCGGGGTGCAGTGAACCCAATGCTTTTCTTGCAACGTGTCCAAGGCTAATCGTTGACTGTCTATTTTGTAGGTGCGGGGCTGGGTTCCACTCGCCATCTTACCCTCGAAGCATGGACGTGCCTCCAGCAGGCGGAGGTCGTTCTCTACGACGCCCTGATCTCCCCTAGTCTGCTAGAACTCACACCCCGTGAGTGCTTGCGGGTGGCGGTGGGAAAACGGGCAAGGGCTGAGGCATTATCCCAAGCAGAAATTAACCAGCTTTTAGTGAACTACGGCCGGCAGTATCGGCGGGTAATTCGTCTCAAAAGTGGTGATCCGGGGCTATTTGGCCGCTTACACCAAGAACTTGAGGCTGTGCTGAAGGCAGACCTTGAGGCGGTGGTGATTCCGGGGGTGTCCTCGGCGCTGGCAGCGCCTTTACTCGCGGGTCTGTGCGTAACGGCAAAGGATGTGAGTCAGTCGGTGGCGATTCTGTCGGGTCATGCGCCAGAAACCCTGCCCTGGTCTGCGATCGCCCAAATGGAGACGCTGATTTTTTTGATGGCTACCCGTTCCCTGCGCTCTATTGTTGAGCAATTGTTAAAGCAGGGGCGATCGCCCACTGAGGGATTGGCGATTCTACAATGGGTAGGGCAACCGCAGCAACAGTTTTGGTTGGGCACTTTAGAGGGGTATCTAAATACGCCCCACTTTCCAGACATGGCACCCGCTGTTGTTGTGATTGGCGCGATCGCCCAAAAACGTTATCCTTTGGCTAGCCTCCCCTGGGCACTCCCTGACGTTTTGAGCACTGTTCCAGTGTCTATGTCTCGGCTCCACGGCAAAACCATTCTCGTCACCCGCGCGGCCAGCCAAGCCAGTTCCTTTTGCGAGCAACTTAAGGCCGCCGGTGCCAGCGTTTTAGAAATGCCCACACTGGAGATCGTCCCTCCCAGTTCCTGGCAGCCTCTAGATCAGGCCTTGGCGCAACTGGATACCTTTGACTGGCTGGTGCTCACCTCCCACAATGCTGTCACCTTTTTTATGGAGCGATTGCAACACCACGGCAAGGACAGTCGCGCCCTTGCAGGCCTCAAAATTGCTGTGGTGGGTTCAAAAACTGCCCAAACCCTCAGCAGCTATGGATTAATGGCCGACTTTATGCCCAGTGAATTTGTGGCGGATGCTCTTGTGGCGGAATTTCCTCAACCTATTGCTGGCTTGCGTTTTCTCTTTCCACGGGTCGAAACGGGAGGCCGAGCAGTCCTGGTGGAGGCATTCACAGCCGCAGCGGCGGAGGTTGTTGAAGTACCCGCCTACAATTCTCGCTGTCCCCAAGGGGTTGATGCTGAAGTGTTGGCAGCGCTGCAAGCCGGCCAAGTGGATATGGTGACGTTTACCAGTTCCAAAACAGTGCAACATTTTTGCCAATTGGTCGGTGCCAAGGCAGCCGAGCTGCTGCGCAACGTTCAGATTGTCAGTATTGGGCCGCAAACCTCGCAAACTTGCCGCCAACTCTTGGGACGGGTGGACGTTGAAGCTACAGAATATACGCTTGAGGGACTTGTTCAAGCCCTATTACAGATGACTTAGTGCTTTGGGTACACTCATCCATTAGTCTGAAAAAAGGACTGTTTTAAGGCAACTGTGGAGTCATGACGCACGCAACTGATGTGGTGACCCTTGGCCGTTGGATGGCAGCGGATTTTAGTAACCAAGCTCAAGCCTTTGAGAATCCTCCCTTTTACGCCCATATTCGAGTGTGTATGCGTCCCCTTCCCACTGGTCTTTTGGAGGGTATTGCCCTTTATGTGGAACAGGCCTATGACTATCTCCTCGGGGTTCCTTACCGCACACGGGTTTTGGAACTGGTGCCCGCCACTGATCACATTGTGATTAAAAACTACGTCCTCAAGGATGAACAACGCTTCTTTGGCGCGGCTCGCGATCGCCAGCGGCTTCAAGCCATGACGGCTGATGATCTTGAACTCCTTTGTGGCTGTAACATGCTCACTTACTGGACAGGTCACAGCTTTCGGGGTGAAGTAGAGCCGGGTAAAGCCTGTAAAGTAGTCCGCAAAGGACGAGAAACCTATCTCGATAGTACGTTTGAAATTGATGGCGATCGCTTCATTAGCCACGATCGCGGACGGGATCTAGAGACTGATGAACATGTTTGGGGATCTGTGGCGGGTCCCTTTTACTTTGTTCGCTGGCAGAGCTTTGCCGATGAAATTGTTGCCTAAGCCGTTTGCCAATCGGGCAGAGGCTTTCCTTGGTAATACAGGCGGAAGAGTCCCCAAACCCCCAGTACAATTGACAGCAAACTCACCACTTGGGCAATTCGCAAAGACCCCAACATCAGGCTATCCATGCGCAGGCCTTCAATCCAAAGGCGACCGAGGCTGTAGGCAATGGCATAGACCAGCAGGAGCGTTCCTGGCTTTTGATAGCGGGGGTGACGAAAGAGCCACAGCAGGAGCACAAAAACCCCTAGATTCCAGAGGGATTCATAGAGAAACGTGGGGTGGTAGTAGGCTTCGTTGATTAGCCCTGGGGGACGTTGAGACGGGGGGATATAGAGCTTCCACGGTAGATCAGTAGGAGCACCAAAGGCTTCAGAGTTAAAGAAATTGCCCCAGCGACCAATAGCCTGTCCCAAAATCAAGGAAGGGGCAACAACATCCGCCACTTGCCAAAAGGATAGCCGCTGCACATAGGTAAAGATTGCCATGGCAAGCAGACCGCCCAGAATGGCTCCGTGAATAGCAATGCCCCCTTTCCAAATTTGAACCACTTGATCTAGGTGGTTTTGGTAAAAGCCCCAATGAAAGGCGACGTAATAGAGCCGCGCAGCGGGAATGGCCGTAACAACTAGCCAAATCGAGAGATCGGCAATCAGATCAGGATTGATTTGCCGCCGGCGTGCCAAGCGTTGACTGAGCCAAATGCCAATCAAAACAGCTGCGGCAATGAGTAGCCCGTACCATCGCAGGGTAATAAACCCTAGCTCAAGGGTAGCACCGGGGGATTGGAAGGTGGCGATCATGCCTAGAACGGGTTCTAAACAGCACGGGCAGTTTGAATGACAGTGGCAAAGGCGTCAGCATCGAGCACAGCCAATTGAGCCAGCATTTTGCGATTTAGTTGAATCTCAGCTTTTTTCAGGGCGCCCATGAGTTGACTATAGCTCATACCATGTTGACGCGCAGCGGCGTTAATCCGTGCAATCCAGAGCCGCCGAAAGTCCCGTTTGCGTCGCCGCCGGTCGCGATAGGCATTGCACAGTGCCTTCATGACTACTTGATTGGCGGTGCGGAAGAGCTTGGAGTGCGCCGCACGATAGCCTTTGGCCAGTTTGAGAATTTTTTTACGCCGTTTACGGGCAACGTTACCCCGTTTAACCCTTGCCATAGTTCAACTTACCTTGATCAAAAACTAAAAATTTAAGCGTAGGGCAGCATCAGTGATACTCGTTCAAAATCCCGTGGATCGACGAGAGTTTTGTGAGATAGACGATTCTTGCGATCGCTCCCCTTGTGTTCGAGTAAGTGGTTTTTGTTGGCCTTACGGCGGATAAACTTACCACTGCCTGTCTTCCGAAATCGTTTGGCAGCGGCACGACGTGTTTTTAGCTTTGGCATGGCTTTGCCCTGTTTTAGACACAGCTTACTAGTGTACTATTTTAGAGAGAGTCTTGGCAAGCTGCATGGAACTGGAGTTTATTCCTGTTGAGGAGTTTTATTTTGCCCTTACATTGGCCATGCGCACCCTAGAAGATTTGGGAGATGCGGCATTGGTAGAGCGGGTGCGATCGCGCTTAAAGGAGCGGTTTGGTCAAGCCTCCACTGTTGCCGCCGCCAAGCAAAACACCTTTAACTATGTCTTTCGTGTCAAGGGGGTGGACAATAGCCCTGCTCCACAGCTAATGCTTTCAATTGCCGACTGGCAGGGCAAAATCCGTCTTAGTAGTGACTATGGCTGGACATTGGATGCCCAGCGCAAAACAATCCGCACCGAGAAATTTGGCGATCGCCCCCAATTTTGCCAACAGGTGAGAGCCTACTTAGCTCAGTGGCTGGAACTGCCGGAATTTCTTGAGGCCTAAATGTTTGATTTAGGGACAGCCCTTGATAGAGCCGTTAAAACTTGGTCAGTGGTGCATACACCCTTTTTGTCTCCAGATCGCCTGGTGCAGGCACTCAGCACCCTTGAGCAGCGGGTAGATGTCCAGGGTCTAGCCTGGGGTGGCTACCCTCAGGCAGAACGCGGCCGACTGGCGATCGCCCCCCGGGAACTCAATCTTGAGGAGCAGCGCCCCCCCCTTGCCTTGGTGCGAATCACAGGCAACTTTCTTTTTGATCCCGCCACCTACAGCGATTTTGAGCAAGCGATCGCCACCGCTGGCCTCGAGGAGGGCGACTATGGGGATGTCATTCTCCTTGGGGAGCGGGGAGCACAGGTAATTCTCATTCCCGAGAAAGTCCCTACCTTACAAGAGGGGTTAAAGCAAGTGCGAACCGTACCCATCACCGTTGCATCCTGCCCCTGGTCAGAGCTGGCCGTTGCTCCGCCTCAAGTAAAGTCCTTCAGCACGGTGGAAGCATCACTGCGCCTAGATGCCGTTGCCTCTGCTGGCTTTGGTGTCTCCCGCAGCAAAATGAGCGAGTGGATTAGCCAGGGACTGGTGCGGGTCAATTGGCAAATTGTGCAACAACCGCGTCATCTTCTTAAGGTCAATGATCTAGTGGCTATTCGGGGGAGGGGGCGACTCTTAGTTCAAGAGATTCAAAAAACCAAAAAGGATCGCTATCGCATTCAAATGGAGCGGCGGCGTTAATGGATTTGCTCCTCGCCAAACTTTTCCCCCCCCTGTTTTATCCCCTTTCCTTAGCGTGCTGGGCACTTCTGTTTGCCCTTTTCCGTTTCTGGCGAGCGCCTAAACAGGCGGCAATCGCCTTAGTTACTGCCCTGACTTTACTGCTTCTCAGTGGCAATGACTATGTTACTGTAGCGCTCCTGCGCTCTTTGGAAGAGCAATATTTGCCGCCAAAGCCCATCCCCCACGGGACAGCGATTGTGGTGTTAGGCGGTGTCATTGTACCGCAACAGAAACCCCGTCCTTGGGTAGAGGTCACAGAAGGGGGCGATCGCCTTCTCTACGGTATCCACCTCTTTCAGCAGGGCTATGCTCCCTATCTAATCCTCAGTGGCGGCCGCATTCCTTGGCTAGGGGAAATATTCCAGCGCTCAGAAGCAGCAGATATGGCGGAGATTGCCCAAGTCTGTGGCATTCCCAAAGAGAACATTTTGTTAGACACAACCTCCTTGAATACCTATGAAAACGCGCGCAACGTCAAAGCACTGATTGAAGCCCATCAGATTCAAGGAGACCTCCTCCTAGTAACTTCCGCCTACCACATGCCACGGGCTGTTGCCATTTTTCGACACTTGGGACTAAAGGTCATTCCTGTGCCCACTGACTATCGCTGGCCCTCAGTTGCCCGCTCTTTCACTTGGCAAAATGTACTTTTAAGCCTCATTCCCACTGCATCTAATATCAAACTTACAACGGATGTTCTGCGGGAATATCAAGGGCTCCTTATTTACAAGTTACGGGGTTGGCTTTAAAGACTGTGCGCTATTAAAAATTGCTGACAGACATCAACAAACGCAGCCGTAGATTCGTAGGGGAGGACATTGCGCCCTGGAATAATCACCCCCGCTGCATTGGGCAAGAGTTCCGTGTAAAAGGCCAGTCGCTCTTGGGGAGACTCAGCTGTTCCTTGGCGACTGATACTAGAGGCTTGATCGCCCATTACCACCAGCACCGGCTGAGCAACAGTTTGGAGGATGGGGCGGTAATCCCGTCGCCAAAAACCTGCAAGGAAGGAATACACAGCATGGCGAGTCTCTAAATTGGCAGCGCCTTGAGTGAGCATTTCCAACCATTGCCGATCCACCGCTTGCGGTTTTGCAAAGAGTTGCTTGACAGAAAATCGCCGCAGAAACCTCTCTTGGCGCGCGTATTGATAGAATGCCCATCCCAAGGGCGAATCAAAAAGACGCCAACGCAGCCGTTGCCAAAGGGCACCGGTATTCTGCGAAATCAAGCTTCCTGTAGGTGGACCACTGAGAATTAGCGCTTTTACCTTTTGCGGAGCAAGGCGCACTAATTCCAAAGCCACTGGCAACACAGCCCCCTGTACCACTAGTACCACCCCTTGAGCTATTTCAGATTCGATGAGAAACTGTAACTGTGCTGCCCAATCTTCGGGATAATAAGCTAAGTGGGGCAAGCTGCTCTGGCCACATCCCAACAAGTCTGGGATATAGAACAAGTAGCTTTGCGCCAACCTCTGCCAATGGTCAACACAGCGATCCCAAAATAAACCCGACAAACCAACGCCTACAGGATGAATGAAAAGAAGCGGGGTTTTCCCACCTGCCCCAGTAAGCCAATAATGACAGGTCAGTCCCTGCCACTGATAAGTTTTTGCCGTCAATTGCTGCATCACTGTTACTCCTCATTGGTAAGGTGGTTAGCAAGGTGGTCTTAGAGGGGACACTGATCCCTCTTGAAATATCTCTGATTTCTAACTTTTAGTAGCGTTTTTAACCAAATCTTTGCCTTCTCTTAACCTCAGTTCTTTGAAGGTTTGTTTATTGTAGGTGGAAGGTGGTTCTGTCGGTTTGCCCTTATTTCCTATGCAACCGTTCCACCGTTGATGTCCGTAGCATTGACAAAACGTTGTTTACTCCGCTAGGAAACATGACTATGTCTATTTCAGCCAAGAACATTGCCCGACTAGGGATGGTCGCTGCCATTGCAGCCATCTCCAGCACTGTAGTTCCTGCTGCTTTTTCTCAACAAAGTGCACCGGTTATTCGGATTGATGGCTCCAGCACCGTTTATCCTGTAACTGAAGCGGCCGCCGAACAATTTCAAAAGCAACAAGGCGGTAAAATTCGCGTCACTGTCGGCATTTCAGGGACAGGCGGTGGTTTTAAGAAGTTCTGCCGCGGTGAAACCGACATTTCCAATGCCTCTCGTCCGATCTTGGCCAAAGAAATTGAGGAATGTAAGAAAAATAACATTCAATACATCGAGTTGCCTGTCGCCTATGACGCCCTGACAGTGGTGATCAACCCTCAGAACAGTTGGGCCAAATCCCTCACTGTTCAAGAGCTAAAGAAAATATGGGAACCTGATTCCAAGATCAATAACTGGAGCCAAGTTCGGAGTGGCTTTCCCAATTTACCCTTAAAACTTTTTGGCCCAGGTGCAGACTCCGGTACCTTTGACTACTTTACAGAAGCTATCAACGGTAAAGCTAAAGCTAGCCGTAAAGACTACACCGCCAGTGAGGATGACAACGTCCTCGTGCAGGGAGTTACTCGCGATCGCGGTGCTCTTGGCTACTTTGGTTATGCCTACTATGTAGAGAACAAAAACAAACTTAAAGCGGTAGCGATTGATAACGGCAAAGGTCCGGTTATGCCCTCGGATAAAACCGTTCTTAACGGTACCTATCAGCCGCTGTCGCGCCCCATCTTTATCTACGTCAACGCCAACTCTGCGAAGCGGCCAGAAGTGCGGCAATTTGTTACCTATTACCTCAGCAATGGCCCAGCAATCGTCAAAAAAGCAAAATATGTGCCCCTGCCCGGCAGTGCCTACAAAACAATCTTGGCCAAGTTTGATAAAAACCAAGTGGGTACTGCCTTTGGCGGCAAAGAAGCCATTGGTCTGAAGCTGGATGATCTGATGAAGCGCGGTCTTCAGTAAGGAGGCAGAGTTTTGCTATGCCGAACAGGGTGTTCGGTCAGGTAGCGGCCAGCACCCTGTTTTCTAGTCGTCTAAAAGAGTGAGCTTGGAACAGCTTCTATGGCAGAAGGTTCTTCTTCAATCAAGACAAATCTTCCCCTTGTCCTGCCTTCGCGCACAGCGCGAATCTGGCGTGAACGAATCATTGCCAGCGTTTTATTTCTGGCAGCCATTTCCTCTGTTTTGATCACACTTGTCATTATCTATATTCTCTTCTCGGAAACAGTAATCTTCTTTGAAAAGGTCATAGAGCTAGATCAGATGTCCCTCTGGCAGGCACTGCTAGAGTTCTTCACGGGCACCGACTGGTCCCCGTTGATCGAGCCGCTGGGAATTGGTATTTTGCCTCTGCTGTCTGGAACACTGACTACCTGCTTTGTTGCTCTTTTTGTTGCTGTGCCCTTGGGGACAATTGCCGCTATCTACCTCAGTGAGTTTGCACCAGCAAAAGTGCGAGAGGTTCTCAAGCCCATACTGGAAATCTTGGCGGGCATTCCTACGGTTGTCTATGGCTACTTTGCTCTCCTGGTGATTACTCCAGTGTTGCAAAAAATCATTTTGGGGGTACAACAGTTCCTCTTCCCCGGCAGGGAGGAGTGGGATTACTTTCAACTCCCCGGATTCAACATGCTGGGGGCAGGGATTTCAGTAGGCCTTATGGTTCTTCCCTATATCTGCAGTCTGGTGGAAGATGCCCTTCAAGCAGTGCCACTAGAGTTGCGGGAAGGCTCTTATGCTATGGGAGCTACTCGCATTCAAACCGCACTCAGTGTTCTTATTCCAGCCGCTGTTTCTGGCATCGTTGCTGCCTACATTCTGGGTTTTTCGCGGGCAGTGGGTGAGACAATGATTGTGGCGGTTGCTGCTGGTTTGCAACCAAAATTTACTTTTAACCCCTTGGAAGGAGCAGCAACCACAACGGCCTTTATCGTCTCTGTCAGCCTAGGGGATTTACCCCACGGCTCTTTGGAGTACCAGTCTATTTTTGCTGCAGGGATCATGCTCTTCTTAGCGACCTTGTTCATGAATGTACTTGGATACTTCCTCAGTCGGCGTTATCGTGAGGTTTACTGATGGTACACAACCCAAAGCTAGTAGCTGTTCTCCACAACCCAGTTGCTATTGCTGAGTCAATTCAGCAGCGAAAACGTTGGGAACAGATTTTTATTTTGCTTGGTTGGTTTTCCCTATTGGTTGCCCTTTTAACGCTAGTGGTTCTAGTTGCTGATCTGCTGATTCGCGGCTGGCCACTGCTGAACCCAAACTTTCTCCCAAAATTTCTATCGTCTCCTCCCAGTAGTGATCCAGAGGAAGCGGGCATTCTCACAGCATGGGTGGGGAGTCTATTGGTTATTTTAGTAACCATTGTGGTCGCTGTTCCTCTTGGCATTGGCGCTGGCATTTATCTAGAGGAATACGCTCCTAAAAACTGGCTTTTAGATTTCATTGAGATCAACATTACCAACTTGGCAGGGGTTCCTTCAATTATTTACGGTCTTTTGGCGCTGGGTTTCTTTGTTTATATCCTCAATTGGGGCGAGAGTATTCTCACTGCTGGTTGTACGCTGGCGTTGTTGATTTTGCCGGTAGTGATTGTAACTACCCGTGAGTCTTTGCGCGCTATTCCTATAGGCATTCGCGAGGGCGCCTATTCAGTAGGAGCCAGTCGGTGGCAAACTATTTTTGACCACGTCTTACCCTACTCAATGGGGGGGATACTCACTGGCATTATTGTAGGGGTTTCCCGTGCCCTTGGCGAAACTGCTCCCCTGGTTACAATTGGTGCTTTAACATTTATTACCTTTTTGCCCGATGCACCAATCAAGGCAGAACCGCCCTTCATTTCTTTCAATTGGCTATGGTCTCCTTTCACTGTGTTGCCCATTCAAATGTTTAACTGGGTTTCACGCCCCCAGGAAGCCTTTCAGATCAATTCTGCAGCAGCTGGTGTTGTACTTTTGGTGCTGACACTACTAGTGAACTCAATCGCCATCTATTTGCGCTATCGTTTTAGGAAGAGTATCAAGTTCTAGGAAGTTGCATTTTGGGACGTATTCACAATGGTTAAGCCTACAGAGGGAGCTGTGGTTACTCAACAAGAGCCGCTTAAAAAACTAGCTGAAGTGCGGGACTTAAACTTTTACTATGGTCACAACCACGCCCTTAAAAATATCAACATGCCGATTTATGAAAAAAAAGTCACGGCTCTAATTGGTCCTTCAGGTTGCGGTAAAACCACCCTACTTCGCTGTTTTAATCGTATGCACGACCTCTATCCGGGAAACCGCTATGAGGGGCAAATTTTGCTAGGGGCAGATCAGCCGCGCAACCTATTGGAAATGGATCCAATTGAAGTGCGGATGCAAATCGGCATGGTTTTCCAAAAACCCAATCCCTTTCCTAAGTCAATTTATGAAAATATTGTCTATGGCCTTCGGGTACGGGGTATCAAGGATAAAGCAATTCTGGATGAAGTGATGGAGCGATCCCTGCGCAATGCTGCTCTCTGGGATGAAGTCAAAGATCGGTTAAAAGAACCGGGAACTTCACTCTCAGGGGGACAGCAGCAGCGCCTGTGTATTGCCCGTGCCCTTGCTACCGATCCAAAAATTATCCTGTTTGATGAGCCAACGTCGGCGCTGGACCCCATTGCCACTGTTAACATTGAAAACTTAATTGTAGAACTGAAGGATCAGGTGACGATCCTGATTGTTACCCACAACATGCAACAGGCCATTCGGGTATCCCAATTTACTGCATTTATGTATCTTGGGGAATTGGTAGAGTTCAACGACACGATGTCTATCTTCACCAAGCCAGTAGAGCAGAAAACAGCGGATTACGTCAGTGGCCGTTTTGGTTGATTGCCTTGGTGCTTCAAGTCTACTTGAAATTGAAAATGTAGTCTAAGGGGCAACCTGCAATTGTGGATGGATCGCTACCCTAGGGCTAGTAGTTATTTGTTCTAGCTCTAGGAGTGCAACTTTGGTGGCATTGCTGGAGTCAACAGTCAGGAAGGAGTGGATTTGCCCTCAGGCGATCGCTCGCCGCAAATTAGCACTCCGCCTTGCCGCTAGAGCCTAAGCCCTATTCGGAAAAGCGCGGGGCTTCCCGCCGATCTGCTAAACCATTTGGCGGGCGATCGCCTGTGCCAACTGGGTATGCAGATGATGGCTAGCCCGATAGGCTACATAGTGGGCAATGGGGGGCGTTCCTAGCAAGGCTAAATCTCCCCAGAGATCCAGTAACTTATGGCGCACTGGTTCATCAGCAAAGCGCAACGGTGGGTTCACCCAGCCACTCTTGCTGCACACAAGGGCATTCTCTAAACTGCCCCCCTGAATTAGACCTTGGCTGCGGAGATACTCCACCTGTTCAGCAAGACCAAACGTGCGGGCGGGTGCAACGGCCGCCGCTAGCTCGGAAGGGATAAAGCTACACCACTGCCGACCAATGGCTGTATAGGGAAAGTCAATGCCGTAGGTAAGACGCAGCTCAGGAGCAGGAATGGCACTGACAAAGGCTTCTCCTTCATAAACAGTGATAGGCTCGCTCAAGGTGACTGCCGGCCGGGGAACCTCCTGAGGGACAATACCTACCCTTTGAATACCGTCTAACCAAGACTGCGCTGAACCATCGAGAATCGGTACTTCAGCACCTGTTATCTCAATCGTGACATTATCAATACCCGCGATCGCTAGCGCTGCTAGAAGATGTTCAACCGTGCGCACACTGGCACCATGAGCAACTAACTCTGTAGCCAACTGAGTGGATTTTACCGCCTCAATCTGAGCTGGAATTACGGGCTGTCCTTCTAAATCAAGGCGCACAAACTGGCGTCCTGTATTGACGGGTGCTGGCCGCAGGGTAACCTCAACCGGTTGACCTGAATGCAAGCCGACCCCTGACCATTGGGCAACCCCTCCAAGAGTCTGTTGAGTTGCCGCCGCCAATGGGGTTGCTACAGAGGCTGTGATCATTCAACTTTCTCCTAAAAGCGTTCACCAATGCCAAAGCTGAAAGCGCTGCCCCCTTCATTGTTCCAGCCAAAGTCAATGCGGATATTCCCCAAGGGCGTATTCACCCGCAGCCCTGCGCCATAGCCTAAACCTTCTCCAGGTTTACCACGCACAATCCCTGGCTGACCGGGAACACTGCGTTGGGTACCGAGCAAACTCGCCCCATCCACAAAAAGCGCCCCGCCAACGATGTTAAAAATCGGGAAGCGATACTCAACCGTTCCTTGAACAAACGCGCGCCCGGAGCCGATTGCCCCTTCTTCCCAACCGCGCACCGAGTTAGCCCCTCCAATCGTAAAAGATTCATAGGGGGGCAAATCGCCAAAAATGTTGCCCGCTTGGATATTGAAGGCAAAGGTTTGCGGCCCCTCAATCCGCAGAAACTTCACCGGGATATAGAAGCTGTAACTTCCGCGCACTCGGTTGAATAAAATGCTCCCCGCTCCAATGGGAATCGATTGATCCACCCCCAAACGAATCACTTGGCCACTGGTTGGACGTAAAGGATCATTGCGCAAGTCTCGCAGAATCGCTGCCTGTACCGTAAACAGGTCATTGAAACCCCGGCACACACCATTCTCTGGAAAGGTCAAACAGTTGCCCTGAATATCTGTGGCTGTTTGATTAAAGGAGCCATCCATGGATGTCACCCGCTGATATTGCAGACCAAGGGAACCGGTCCAAGCGGTGCGAATCAAATCCCGATCCTTGGTAAATGGACGGGTAAAGAAGATTGCAGATCCCAAACGGTTAATGCGGGGCAAATCGCCATTGGCTAAGGGCACATTGATTGGACCATTACTAAAGGTGAACGGCACATTTAAGCGGTTAAAGGCACTGACGGTATAGGAAGTGCGGTAGGGATCTCCTTTAATCCAAGGATCGGTAAAGTTAATGTCAAAGAGAAATTCCCCTTCAGTTCCTCCTTGGGCTTCAACACTAAATTTCCAGTTGCGGCCAAAGAGGTTATTTTGCTGGAATGCCACTGTCCCAAACAGACCTGAGGCAGAACTATAACCCGCCCCAGCGGAAATACTGCCGGTATTGCGCTCTTTAATATTGAGAATCAAATTCACTTTGCGCGGATCTTGACCCGGTTCAAGGGCAACTTGTACATCCTCAAATAGCCCCAATTCAAAGAGGCGGCGCAAATCTGCTTGCACGGTATTTTGGTTGAGAACAACACCGGGTTGCGTGTCCATTTCACGGCTAATGACAAAGTCACGGGTACGCTGTTTTGTTGATTCCCCATCTTTATTGAGAAAGCGATAGGTGACCTGTTCAACAACCCCCTCAGCCACCTGCAATGTCACGACCCCATCGGGATCTACTTGGGGGGTACCGACCACTTGCCCCAAGATGTAGCCATTCTCTTTATAAAATGTATTGATTTTCTCAATGCCGGACTGTAGCTCTCGCAAGTTCAGCCTCCGACCAATTTGTGGTGCAAAGATCTCATTGACTTTTTCTTGGCTGAGGACTTGGTTGCCAGCCACTTGAACAGCTCGCAGTACCGGATAGGGACGTACGACAAATGTAATTCGCACACCAAGGGGAGTATCGCTGGGAACAGCATTGACATCGGCAAAAAAGCCCGTGGCAAAGATGGCGTTGGTATCCTGTTGCAGTTGCGTGCGAGTGGTGGTACTGCCGGGTCGAGTGCTAATGACCTGATACACCAGCTGCTCCAGTTCAGGAGTAGCTCCTTCAACCACCACTTCAGCAATCAGCACTTGGGGTTCGTCGGCGGGGGGCTGACTCACAGGAGGAGGTGCCGGAGGAGTTTCCGCAGGTTGGTTTTCAGGGGGCGTGGGGGCTTCTTGACCACGGCTAGAACCTAAAGAACCGACGGCAATTGCTACAGTTGCCATTGCCACTGCTACCGTTTTCAGGGCAGCCCCCATTGGCTGCAGCCGCACTGGCGAAAAAAGTTGATTATTCACTGCTCACACCTAAAAACAAATCGCGTCAACACAGCCAAACCCATTGGCATTGATTACAGTAGGCTAATGACTGAGAAGGGGCAATAAAAGTGCCATTATCTAAACTTTCCAACTTTAGCCGTAATAGGCGGGTTCATTCCCCGGTTTCCATTTGATATTACAACCGAGGCTGGGTTTTTGATCTTCGCTGGGGGTTTGACCGGCTAAGACCGCATCAATGGCAGCACGCAAGTCTTTTCCAGTGACGGGTAGGCCATTTTGGGGACGACTGTCATCGAGTTGACCGCGATACACGAGTTTGCGATCGCCATCAAAGAGGAAAAAGTCGGGTGTACAGGCTGCTGTGTAAGCTTTGGCTGTTTCTTGGCTCTCGTCGTAACAAAGAGGAAATGTAAATCCCAGTTCTGTGGCCATCGCCTTCAAGGACTCTGGAGCATCATCGGGATAGTTGGCAGCGTCATTGGCACTAATAGCAACAATGCCTAAGTCCGTGTCTTTGTAGTCGCGCCCCAGCTTTGCCAGTTCCTCTTGAACGTGTTTTACGTAGGGGCAGTGGCGACAAATAAACATCACCAGTAGCGCCTTCTTGTCGGCAAAGGTGCTGAGGGAAATTGTTTGGCCACTCACCACATCGGGCAGTTGAAAATCGGGAGCGATAGTACCAAGGGCAAGCATCGTGGACTCTGTCCGTGCCATAAAACCTCCTGAGAACGCTAGCAAGAGTGTTACAAATCAGTAATATCGTCCCTAGTGTACTCTGTTGCGATCGTTCGTGAACGCAACTAGCGATTTATTGCTTCGAAATTAAATCGTAGCTTCCCAATCCTGTGATCAAAGAGGGAGGCGGCGCTTTCGCCTACTACTAGGAACGTTTGCCTTTGCAGTACCCTAGGTTATTTTTGCCTGTGGGTTTGGGGTTGAAATTGTTCAGGCCAACTTTTGGCCTGTGCCCTACGTTTACAAATCGGGTGATTCTCAGAAAAAGCCTACACCCTGCCTTTGGGAAACTGGGAATATGAGGCTTCGCGTTCATGAATAAGATGCGCGGTGGCACTGCTCAAAGTGGTGCGATATTACGACTGCAACGAATACCAAAACTACTCTAATCAACGCAAAAGGCAGCCCGATAACTGCTGCCTAAGGATTGTAGGTTTGATTTTTAAGAACAAAGGAATACTGTCTTAACCAAAATAGCTTTGACGGGAAACGTGCTTCTCAAAGTTGGCTTGGGTTTGATGGAGAAGTTGCTCGCGGCTGTCGCCAGTGTGTTTCAGGGCAGGCACTAAATTACGCGCTTGGAGTGCCATGTGCAGTTGCAAATGGGCAACGTATTCGCTGAGGTCTTCACGGAGTAGCGGATGACTTTGATGCACAGACACAATGTTCTCCTTCAACTGATGGTTCAGTAGGTGTTTCATAACTCCTGTCAATCCCCAACAGTGGTCATGTCAGGAATGGTATGTTCACACTGTTTAGCAGGGTGGGTCACGCAGTGCGCCGCTTGACCCTTTTAGAGGTTAACATTTCTCAGGGAGTGTGCTGCAATTTGCAATCAACTGTAATGTTTGGCCAATACTTTACGATTCAGGGGGCGGAAAATGCGGTTACTCATTGCCAATGATGATGGGGTCTTTGCCCCTGGAATTCGTGCGTTGGCAGACACGCTGGCGATCGCTGGCCATGAAGTTGTGGTTGTGTGCCCCGATCGCGAACGCTCTGCTACAGGGCATAGCCTCACCGTTTTTGATCCGATTCGCGCAGAAGTTGTCAGCGATCGCTTTCACCCCAGTATTAAGGCGTGGGCCTGCTCCGGCACCCCCTCCGACTGTGTGAAATTAGCCCTTGGTGCCCTCCTCGAGGAACCCCCAGATTTTGTCGTTTCTGGGATTAACCAAGGCTCCAACCTTGGCACGGATATTCTTTACTCCGGCACGGTATCTGCTGCTATGGAAGGAGTCATTGAGGGAATTCCCAGTATTGCCATTAGCCTCACCAGTTTCACAGTCCATGACTTTCAGCCGGCCGCTGACTTTGCCAGTCGTCTCCTCAAGGCACTCGAAGCAGCCCCCCTTCCTCCAAAGATGCTCCTCAACGTGAATGTGCCTGCCCTACCTGCTAGTGAAATTGCTGGCGTTGTCATTACACGGCAGGGGATTCGCCGCTACCATGACCTTTTCCAAAAGCGCATTGACCCCCGTGGCAAAACCTACTACTGGCTTGCAGGTGAAGTGGTTGAAGAATATCCCCAAGAACCCAATCAAGCGCCCACGGATGTGGAAGCCATTGCCCAAAACCTAATCAGTATCACACCGCTGACCTTTGATCTTACCTACGGCCAAGGGGTTCAGAGTTTAACCGAGTGGCTGCGTCAACCCACCGTACAGCCCCTATTCAATCTCTAGAATTACAGGTGCATGGTCACTGGGTTTGGGTAAGCGCCGAGGGGCAATATCAATGTGACAACCACAGGCACGGGCTTTGACGCCGGGGGTAATGTAGAGGTGATCAATGCGCCAGCCATGATTGCGACGAAAGGCACCCGCCCGATAATCCCACCAAGAGTAGTGGCCTGGCGCGTCGGTAAAGTTCCGAAAAGCATCGTGGAAGCCGAGGTCGCGAATGGCCGCAAGAAGCTCTCGTTCGGCATCGGTCGCCCCTACTTTTGTGGCGCGATCGCTAGCATCAAAGAGGTCTTTATCTTCAGGGGCAATATTAAAATCACCACAGAGAATTACATCCCCTTGGGCGGTGAGCTGATCGAGATAGACATGGAGGATTTTTAACCAGTGCAGCTTGTAGTGGTATTTTTCACTGTCGTACTCGCCGCCGTTGGGAATATAGACAGTCACCAGGATTACATCAGGGGCTAATTGGGCGCGAATGAGTCGTTTTTGCGTATCCAACTCACTGTGGCCTGGCAATTGGGGTGCAAAGCCTGCTGCTACTCCCGCAAGGGGCTGACGACTGAGAATGGCCACCCCGTTATAGGCCTTTTGACCACTACAATAAACTTGATACCCACGATCCAGAAAGGGCTGACGCGGAAACTCAGCATCTGTGACTTTAGTCTCCTGAAGACAAAGATAATCCACCCCAGTGCTATCCAACCATTGGCACACATGGTCAAGACGAGTGCGAATTGAGTTGACGTTCCAAGTAGCAATTTTTGGCATCGGTGTATTTGCCCAGATCGTTATAGGGGGCAGCATCGGCACATACTGTAGAAAGTATAGTTGGGGAGTGGCAACAGTACCCGAAATATGGCTGGGTATGTTTTGGTCTTGGCCGTGATTATTCTTGGAGGCGCGATCGCGACGGTGGGCGATCGCCTTGGCTCCAAAGTGGGCAAAGCCCGATTGAGTTGGTTTAATTTGCGGCCTCGACAGACGGCTGTCCTGATTACAATCCTCACGGGAAGCTTAATTTCTGCCTCAACCCTTGCCATCCTCTTTGCCCTCAGCCGTGAATTGCGCGATGGTGTGCTGCGCATTGATACGATTCGCCGTCAACAGGCGGCTGCCGAACAAGAACTAGCGGAAACCCGTGCCCAAAAGGATAAAATTGAAGCGGAACTTGCGCAATCGCAAATTGAACTGGCCAACATCCGCCAACGCCTCAGTCAAACCAACCAAATTTTAGAGCAGGCCGTCAATCGCCAAACCCTGACGGAAGCAGAACTGAAGCAACTCCAAGACCGCTACACCCAAGCCCAAACAGAACTTGAGAACTTTGAAATCCAAGGAGCGCGCCTGCGGCAAGAAATTCAGCGTTTGCAACGGGAACGACAGGCGATTCAAAGCCGCCTCGAAAACGTGGCTGGCCAAAAAGCAGCCCTAGAAACTGCCATTCGCGCGGCTCAACAGCGCCTTGCCGAGGTTGAAGGTCAAAAAGATCGTCTCCAAGCAGAGATTGATCGCATTCAGGATCAACTGGCCGTGGCCAATCAGCAGCAGCAGGTACTACGGAATCAACAGCGCCGCCTCCAAAAGGAAATTGCTGCCCTTGAGGCCAGTCGCCAACGCCTTGAGGAGAACGTGAGCATCCTATTACTAGGACTAAGACGCGGGACGATTGCCATTCGTACAGGGCAGGTTTTAGCCTCTGCTGTGATTCAAAATGTCAAAGATCCGGATCAAGCCACCCAAGTGATTGAAGAATTGCTCCGAGAGGCACGTCGCAATGCCATTGTTCTTAATCATCCCCAAAATGTCAAACCGACAGATCAGGTGATTCAAATTACCACTGAAGACGTGAACCGCCTGCGCAGCCAAATTAGTGACGGTCAGCCCTATGTGGTGCGTATCCTAGCGGCGGCCAACTATCTACAGGGGGAAAGGAATATTCTCGTGGTGCCCCAGGTGGCACGCAATCAGCAGGTTTTCCGCGAAGGTGAGAATCTGGCTACGATTTCCTTGGATCCGAGCCAGATGACCGATGAGCAAATTTTGCAGCGGTTGGATCAGTTGTTTACGGTGAGTAATCAGCGGGCGATCGCCTCCGGTGTGCTCCCAGATCCCGTCACTGGTAGTGTTGGCTCCTTTCGCCAAATTGAACTGGTAAAATTTGTCCTTGACCTTAAGGATCACCAAGGGACAATTGATATTAGCGCAGTTACGCCCACCTCCGTTTATACTGCTGGCCCCCTCACCCTCTCCCTTGTGGCGCGCCAAAATCAGCGCGTTATCCTCCGCAGTGGCTAGCCACCAATCCTATTTCTCGCCGCTGGGAATGGAACGCGCAAACCGCAGGCTAGGATAGAGGAGATTTTTCTCCTTTCATCCTGTCAGGGGTGCGCCCGTGAAGCGACTAGTTGCAATTGGTTTTTTGGTGTTTATTCCCCTCTCTTTTGCTGCTGAAAAACTAGAATGGGGCGCCCTCACAGTCTTTATTTTGGCAGCACTGGCGATCGTCCCCTTGGCGATTTGGTTGAGCACAGCAACAGAGGAGGTGGCACTCGCCACAGGGCCGACGATCGGTGGCCTATTGAATGCTCTCTTTGGCAATGCCACGGAACTGATTATTGCCATTGTGGCGCTGCGAGCAGGTTTAGTGGATATTGTCAAAGCCAGTATTACGGGAACCCTCATGGCAAACCTTTTGCTGGTGATGGGGTTGTCTATGCTGCTGGGGGGCATTCGCTACAAAGAGCAATCCTTTGCTCCAGTGGTGGCACGGGTCAATGCTTCCTCGATGACGGTGGCGATCGCGGCCATTCTTTTGCCAGCAATGGTGATTTATACCTCCACCAGTGTGCCGCAGGCAGCGATTTCTAAAATGTCGGTGGTGGCAGCTATCATTCTTATACTTGTTTACGGTTTAACGTTACTCTTTTCTTTGAAAACTCACAGCTATCTCTACGATGTCAGTCAAGTGGAACTAGGAGATGAAAAGAGACCGAGCCTCCCCCTGTGGATCACCGTACTGATGATTGCCACGATTGGGGTGGCCTTTGAGTCGGAAATCTTTGTCGGTGCCGTTGAAGCAGCCACGGCGGATTTGGGTCTAACACCGCTGTTTACCGGAGTGATCCTTCTACCGTTGGTGGGCGGTGCAGCAGAGTATGTCACCGCGGTGGGGGTTGCCCTGAAAAACAACATGGATTTGTCCGTTTCCATCGCCCTGGGTTCATCCCTCTTAGTGGCGCTCTTAGTAGCACCTGTTCTTGTACTCATTGGCCAATTCATTGGTCAGCCGATGGATTTGAACTTCAGTCTTTTTGAAGTGGTGACGGTGATTATTGCAGTCGTGATTGCCAATGTGATTAGTTTGGATGGCCGCTCCAATTGGCTAGAAGGGGCACTGCTGTTGGCCACCTATGGAATTCTTGGCACCGCCTTCTTCTTCCATACCTAGAAGAGGCACTGAATCTATAGTTGTTAGGTCAAAGCTGAGGCGCCCCCTTGTCCCTCTAGGGCAGGGGCGGCATTTGCTGGATCAGCAGCCACAAGGACAATGTGGCATCGCTCACCGCTAAACCGCGAGTGGAATCATACCCGCGCTAGCCTACTTTGGCAAATACACTTCTACCCAAGCTGTCGTTCGGCGTTCTTTAAATCTCCTTCCTGATAGCCACTGACAAACCGTACTGCTAAGCCCGCAGCCCGACAGGCATACATAAACAAGACGGCTGTCTCGTGAGATAACAGATGCGGTATTCCATTTCATATCTAAAAGGAAGCCGCCCGAACTAATAACCGTTCAGGCGGGGTGTGGTGTGAGGAGTGAACGGAAACGTGCGTCTCCGCTATTTCTATTGTAGGGGACAGTTTCCAAATTGCCATAAGTAAATGGCGCAAAAAGATCAAATCCTTAGCTCATTGGCAGGAAGCGCCGCGCTCTTCCGAAGGGGAATCTTGGTACTCAATATACCGCTTCCACCGCTCCACCACTGGCAATCCATAGAACTGCCGCAGACAGACTTCAGGTTGTGAGTAAACTTGGACAGCGCCAAAACAGGATGTGGAGTGAACACTTTGTGGCGAGAGTCCCAGGTTGCGATCGCCCGCTTGAAACCAGGTCGTCGTGCCTTTGCAGTGGGATAGTTAGCGTATGCGAAAGCCTACCAACACCGATGTGATCTTTGTGAAGGATCTGCAAGTCGCCAACATAACCCGCCGCTGCAAACCGAAGCTAGGTAAAGGTGGCGAGTTCTTACCCGACGGTCAGGCGGCAAAGTCTGGTCAAAAAAGTGGGTCTGGGGCATCAGCTCACTATAAAACGCGAAGGTGGAAAGACTGGAGAAGTCCGCCCTTTACGCAAAGCGTGAGGGTGTATGTCACCCATACCTGAGAGCCTCCCCCTGACAAAGCAAAAAGAGCCAGAAGCAATTTCTGACTCTTTGTAAAATGTTTTTTTGTAAAAAACAGCCTAACGAGTGGTGGCTGCCATTTTTTCTTCGGCAAGTTCCCTTAGGCTAGGGAACAAAAAGTGATTTTCTTCAACGTACTGCGCACCAAACAAGCCTTTGTCTGCCCAGAAGTAGCGATCAGTGGTGTGCTCATTCCGCTTAACAAGAAGTAAAGCGGGCGGAGTGATCCCCTTGGCTTGAATAAATTTTCGTGCCGCCGTTACGGGTTTATCTTCGCCACTTTCGATGCTATATTGAGGTACGCACTCAAGAATTTTGCGTCCTTCGAGACGCCGCCGGCTCTTCCGCTTCCGTCTTCTGGCCAAGTTGCCCTACCTCCTTTGCCTTCAAAGAACTGTTATTGAGTTTACAAAAGTCGCCCTTTAGTATATCTGGTGTATTCTCGAATTTCAACTTTCCTTAATTTATCGAAATACGATTTATTGACGGGACAACGATCTCCAGCCTAGGATCAACGCTTTGCTGATCCCAGTGCCCCCCCTATAGCAAATTGTGCCATTTCAAAAAGTGGTTCCTTCGATTTGTTCTACAGCCAATGGGCTACCCTAAAAAACAACTGTCTAAGCTGCTGAATCCCAATGATGCTCCAACGCTTAGTGCAACGGGTTCTTGAAACCCTAGTATTCACTTCAGCCACTGAAAACCAAATTTCCCAACTGCCGTGGAAGCGGGAATATGACGGTGATGATATGGCTGCCCTTGAGAAATTACTAGAGGCCCTAGAGGCCAAGAACATTCAAACCCAACAGTAGGTGCTGCGGTCTGTTCTACAACTCCTGATCCTTGCCCTCAGCTACAGTGCCTTGGCTCTAGGGGGGGTGCCGCGGCTACGCATGAATCGAGCAACGATCGCCCTTGTGAGTGCCGCTCTTTTGATTGCCCTAGGAGCGATTGATCTGCCCAGCGCATGGCAAGCCATTGATCCCCAAACCATTGTGTTTTTACTGAGCATGATGATTGTTAATGCTTATCTGGGCTTTAGCGGCTTTTTTCAAATCGCAATGGTAACCATCGTGCGCTTTAGTGGCAGTCCCTTGGGATTACTGATCTTCCTCACTGGAGCAACGGGAATGTTGTCGGCGGTCTTTCTCAACGATACCCTTGCCCTTGTAACAACGCCTTTAACTTTGCGTATTACCCATGCTTTGGGCTTGAATCCAGTCCCCTATCTGCTGGCGATCGCCGGGGCAACGAATATTGGCTCTGTGGCTACCCTCAGCGGTAACCCCCAAAATATCCTTGTGGGGTCGTTTTCTAACCTAAGGTATCTTCAGTTTGCTCAAGTGATGGCACCTGTGGCGGTGCTGGGGTTAGGGCTGCAAGTGGCTTGGTTGTGGTGGCTCTACCCGGAGGTGCGATCGCGCCAGTCCTGTACATTGGCTACTCTCCAACCGGCGCAGGTGCAAAAAGGGTTACTCCACAAAACACTGATTGTCTCTGGGCTAATGTTTTTGGCCTTTCTGCTGGGCTTTCCCCTTGCTGAATCTTCTTTATTGGCAGCGGCTACTTTATTGGTGACCCGTCGTCTCAAGCCAGAGCGGGTTCTTGCTCAGGTGGATGGATCCCTCCTTATGCTCTTTGCCGGCCTGTTTATTCTCACCCGCTGTATTCAGAATTTTGATTTGCTGGCCACTTTGCGTCCTTGGTTGAACCAGCCATTGCCTTTAGTGATATTGACCACGCTGCTGTCAAACCTGATTTCTAATGTTCCCACGGTGTTACTTTTAGCGCAGTTTATTCCCAAAGGGGCCGATCAACTCTGGTACTTACTGGCAGCTACGAGCACCCTTGCGGGTAATCTTACGCTTTTCGGAGCGGTGGCCAATTTAATCACAGTTGAAGCTGCTGCCAGCTCTGGACGGCTTTCATTTTGGCAGCATCTGCGCTTTGGTGCTCCCCTCACACTTTTGACGCTGGCGATCGCCTACGCTTGGATTGTGAGTCAAACCTAGGGGCTTGATAGGGAGGCGGCTGCTTCAGAGGCATTCTCAAAGTAGGCCACATCTGACTCAAGGACAAAAGCATCAGACTCTGGAATAAACTGCCCTTGACTGAGATAGCCGACACAGCCATTCATCAGGCTATAGACAAAAATGACACCGCCCGCTGAAATGGCCACAAGGCCACTGGCCAGCAGTAAGGAAAAATCCCGTAGGCGGTAGGCACCGTGGAGGAGTCGCACCGACCACAGCACCAATGCCAGTACCAGTAGAAGTAAGATAGCCATATGTAAACTATCTTAACAACTCTCAGGATTTTCCTCATCAATCTTTAGATTCTTCTAATAAATCTCTGTTAGCAGAGTGTCCTTGTCCGCTCTATGGTGCAGGTGAGGTTAGCGCCATACCAACCCACATGGGTGATTTCAGGTGTGTAAGCCTCTAGTACCCGCCCGGTGCGATCGCACATCGTTAGGACGTAATCACAGTGGGGACACTGGGTGTGACTCACGGAGCCATAGCGTTGACGGAGGGCTAATTTACCACAGTGAGGACAGTGAATCGTTTGCATCGTAACCATAGTTAAATAATCCTTAAATTATTTTTGATGGACACGAACTTGTGATAAAAACTGCTGCGCAAACTTATATTTCAAAACAACAAGACCAAAGAAATAGTATTGCGCAACATTAAGGGAATTTATAGGAGAGGACACTTTTTATTATGGATGGATTTCCTAGAGATGACAATGATCCCAATGTTAAAAAATGTGCTAACTAGATAGGGATCAACGAATTCAATTAACCCGCTCAAAAGAAAAGTTCTTCTTTTTTCTAAGAAGTGATTGACTTTTATAACAGCCCTTTTCCCAAGGATTAAATGGCATCCCATATCAACAAAACAGCATCATGGGTACCCTGCACTTTAGAAAAGCACTGTAATCTAAAGAAAGGATTAAGAAATGTATGAGGGTTGGGGGTGAAGGGGTTCAACTTTAGTCTCCTTGGTGCACTGATAGTGAGTTGGCTCCAGCCAGTCATGGCACAGGGTTCGCTGCAAGTGGTTTATCCGCCGCGAGAACACACCACCAGTGCCCAGCAAATTTTCTTTATTGGCACGGCACCGCCCCAGGTAATGGTGGCGCTCAATGGTCAAGTGATTGGCGATCGCTCTCCAAAAGGGCACTTTGCCCGCACAGTTCCCCTGCAACCCGGCTTGAACCACATCACGCTGCAGGCAGGAAATCAACGCCTTGATTTTGCCATTACCCGCACGGTGCCCCAAGTACCGACCACCTTACAACCCCTAGAGCCAACGGCCGATTTGGTGCGCTTGCCCAATGAAATTGTTTGCTTTACCGCTGCTGCTCCCAGAGATCGCTCCCCTACAGTCCAAGTGGGTCAACACATTTTGCCCTTAGAACCCCTCCCCCCTCAAGTGCAACTGCCCCCTAATCTCGCTGCGCTGATTGATCAAGCCGACCTCGTGACGCCGCGTCCGCCGCTGTACCGCAACTGCCTGCAACTTACCCAAGTGGGAGACTATGGCTCAATCCAGTGGCAATTTGAAAACCAACGCCAACGGGGTGCCCGCATTCGCGTAGTCGCGCCAACGCAGTTGCCAGTTGTCGAAGTAACCCGCTCCCCAGAAGGGGTTGCTCGCACTGGCCCCGGCACGGATTATTCACGGCTGACTCCCTTACCCATGGGAACGCGGGCACGGGTGCACGGACAAACGGGGGATTGGCTGCATTTGGACTATGGGGGCTGGATCCGCGCCAATGAAGTGCGCTTTCTGCCGAGTGCTATGCCCACGACGGCTACAATCCGCAGTATTACCAGTCGCCGCCTAGCGGATTGGACAGAAATCCGTTTTCCCTTGGATGTGCCGGTGCCGATTTCCATTCAGCAGGGCGATCGCCAGTTCACGCTAACCTTGCACAACACAATTGCCCAAACCGACATCATTCGCCTCGATGCCGATCCTGTCATCCAACGCCTTGATTGGTACCCCCTTGAACCCCAACGGGTGGAGTATCGCTTTACCCTCCATCCTCGCCAACAGTGGGGCTATCGCGTGGCCTATGAAGGGAATCGACTGGTGCTGCAACTGCGTCATCCACCGCAACTGCAACAGGGCGCACAACCCCTGCGAGGCATTAAAATTCTCCTTGATCCCGGCCATGGTGGGTCTGCGGACTTGGGGGCACGTGGCCCCGATGGCACCCCAGAGAAGATCGTGACATTGGCGCTGGCACAAAAATTAGCACCTGAGCTAGAGCGCCTTGGCGCAACAGTCATTTTGACACGCACAGAGGATATTGATCTGGACTTGCGCGATCGCCTTCTGGCGATTGAATCAGCCCAACCAACCCTTGCTTTGAGTTTGCACTACAATGCCCTCCCCGATGCCGGCGATGCCCGCAATACTCAGGGGATTGGCGCATTTTGGTATCACCCCCAAAGTCATGGTCTCGCTGTTTTTCTAGAGGGGTATTTAAGTCGGCGGCTCAAGCGACAGTCCTATGGTGTGTTTTGGAATAACTTGGCTCTTACCCGTCCTGCGATCGCCCCTGCTGTGTTGTTGGAGCTGGGGTTTATGATTCACCCCGAGGAGTTTGAGTGGATTGTCAACCCCCAAGCCCAAGCTGAGCTTGCCCATACCCTTGCCCAAGGGATTCTCAGGTGGTTACAGCAGGCCACAGGAGACTAGTCTTCTAACAAATGATGGAGAGCTGCCGCCATCTCTGCGGTGGAAGTTGTTGCAGTGCCAAACTGGCGTACGACAATACTCGCGGCCAAATTGCCTAAAACCGCTGCCTCCCAAAGACTAGCACCCGCTATAATGGCGAGGGTTAAGGCAGCCACAACGGTATCCCCCGCTCCGGTTACGTCAAAGACATCGGTGCGGTTAAAGGCGGGCAAATGGTCAGGCGGAGCCTCCCGACTAAACAGACTCATACCGGCATCGCCCCGCGTAATCAGGATGTATTTGGCCCCTGTCAACGCCAGCAAATCTGCACCGGCGCGTAGCACCTCCGCCTCTGTGCGAATCGGGTAACCCACCGCTGCCTCCGCCTCCGGTAGATTTGGCGTGAATAGGAAAGCCCCGCGATAGCGCCCTAAATCTCGTTGGCTATCCACAATTGTGCGCTCATGTTCTAGGGCTGCCGCAATGACAGGGGGGGTAAAAACGCCATCCCCATAGTCGGAGCAAACTACGGCATCAACGGTGCCCAACTGACAACGAATAAAAGCAGCAAGTGCCTCCTGGAGGGTTGGGGCAGGTAACGCATCGGACTTGCGATCTACCCGCACAATTTGCTGAGTCACCGATTGGCGAGCATGGCCAGAAATGCGTGTTTTGGTCACGGTGGGGCGATCGCTATCCCGGAAAATTCCTTGAGTATCAATCCCTGCCCCTTGAAAAATGCCACAGAGTGCCTCTCCCTGCGCATCTGTACCCACTAGACCAACCGCCTGCACCCGAGCACCCAACTTGGCCAGATTGTAGATGGCATTGGCACCGCCACCGGGGACTTGGCGGGTAAACTCATGGCGCAAAATTAGGACAGGGGCTTCCCGCGAGAGGCGCTCCACCTGACCCGTAAGAAATTCATCGAGAGTGAGATCTCCCACCACCAGTACCCGTGCCGAGGAAAAGGACTCCAGAAGGTGCAGGAGTCGCCCTTGGGACAATTGCAATTGCTGACGCAATTCTGGTGGTAGCATTTCATGTGTCCTCAGTTCCCGCTGATCCAGAATACTCCTGTGGGGGGACGTTGATGCGGCAGCAAAGGTTCATAGAGATGCTATAGTCCAAAGGAAGTAAATTAATGTTAAGAATCGCCTCCTGCATAGCCAAGGAGATCGACTAGAAAATAGTGAGTGTTGGTGTGGCGTGAGGAATTAACCATGACCGGGCAGCAGCCGATTCGGTTTGGAACCGATGGCATTCGTGGACGCGCGGGAGATGTGCTAACTCCCAACTTGGCCTTGAGCTTGGGATATTGGGTAGGAGAAGTCCTGCGGCAGACAACAGATACCCCCAACCGTCCCTTTATTATTGGCCAAGACTCCCGCAACTCCAGCGATATGTTGGCAACGGCTTTGGCTGCAGGGCTAACTGCGGCTGGTTTTGAAGTGTGGAATGTGGGGTTGTGTCCGACTCCCTGTATTGCCTATTTGACGGCTACTACAGAAGCGATGGGTGGCGCGATGATTTCCGCCAGTCACAATCCACCCGCTGATAACGGCATTAAAATTTTTGGCAGCGATGGTAGTAAGCTTAGCCCTGATCTACAAAAAGAAATTGAAGCACACTTAAATGCGGGCCTCTCCCTTCCCCCTACTGAGCATTGGGGGCATCTGCATCATCGCCCAGAGCTACTCCAGCGCTATCGCCATGCGGTGCAAGCACCCCTTCAGGAGCGTCAGCCCCTGCGGGGACTACGAGTGGTGTTGGATTTGGCATGGGGTTCTGCGGTTGCAGTGGCGCCTACGGTGTTTCATGCCCTAGGGGCTGAGGTGATTACTCTCCACGATCGTGCCGATGGCAATCGCATTAATGTCAACTGTGGTTCGACCCATTTAGAGCCATTGCAGCAGGCTGTTCGTGAAACCCGCGCCGCTATGGGATTTGCCTTTGATGGGGATGCCGATCGCGTGCTGGCGGTGGACAGTGAAGGACGGGTGGTGGATGGTGACTACATCCTCTACTTTTGGGGACAACGCCTCCAGGCCCAGGCCCAACTGCCGAAGGATTTAATTGTGGCTACGGTCATGTCTAACTTGGGCTTTGAACGGGCTTGGCAAGCGCGGGGTGGACAACTGGTGCGGGCGGCGGTGGGCGATCAATACGTCCATGCGGAAATGGTGCGCCACGGTGCCATGCTGGGGGGAGAGCAGTCGGGACACATTCTCTGCCGTCACTATAGTGTCGGTGGAGATGGCCTGCTCACAGCAGTACACTTAGCAACCCTTGTCCAAGATTCCCGTCTCTCGCTAGCACAACTGCGCGACCAAAGTTTCACCCCCTATCCTCAGATTCTTCGTAATGTCCGCGTTGAAGACCGGCAGCGGCGACTCCACTGGCAAGAGTGTGAACCTCTGCAACAGATGATTGCCAAAGCCCAACTAGACATGGGCGATCGCGGACGAGTTTTGGTGCGTGCTTCTGGCACAGAACCCGTCATTCGCATCATGGTGGAGGCAGAGCAGCAGCGTCTGGCTGACTATTGGACAGAGACCTTGGTGCAGACGGTAACTGCCCACTTGGCCGCCTAGGAAGGGTATGATAGTTGCCTAGTCGCGCTCCAGCTATTTCCTTGTCCGTCTCGCGTTTTCAAGCTGCCTGTCAGCGGGGTGAGTTTCTAATTACTGCAGAGGTCTGCCCCCCCAAGGGTAGAGATGCCAGTACGATGTTGCGCCAAGCAGCCCATCTCAAGGGGCGAGTTCATGCTGTCAATGTCACCGATGGTAGTCGTGCAGTGTTGCGAATGAGTTCCTGGGCAGCTGCCTATTTACTCCAACAGCAGGGATTTGAACCCATTTGTCAAATGGCCTGTCGCGATCGCAACCGCATTGCCCTGCAGGCCGATCTCATGGGGATTGCTGCTCTTGGTTTACATAATATTTTGGCACTTACAGGTGACCCTGTCAAGGCGGGCGATCATCCCCAAGCCAAACCTGTCTTTGATTTGGAGTCTGTACGGCTCTTGCGCATTATTGGCCAACTGAATCAAGGGGTGGATAGCGAAGATCGGCCTTTACCCGATGGCGCCACCCAATTTTTTGCAGGAGCAGCCGTTGATCCCCAGTCTGCCAGTTGGTCGGGTCTCCAACAACGGTTTGAACGCAAGTTAGCTGCCGGTGCCCAGTTTTTCCAGACTCAGTTAGTTACAGACTTTGAGCGGCTCGCTAAATTTATGGATCGGATTGCCGCCGGCTGTGGTCGGCCAATTCTGGCGGGGATTTTTCTTCTCAAATCTGCCAAAAATGCTCTATTTATCAATCGAGCCGTGCCGGGGGCTTCAATTCCCCAGCATATTATTGACCGCCTCGCTGCCGCCGCTGATCCCCTCGACGAAGGGATGAGCATTGCTGCCGAACAAGTCCAACAGGCACGGGAACTTTGTCAAGGGGTGCACTTAATGGCGGTGCGCCGTGAGGATTTGATTCCGGAAATTCTCAACCGCGCAGGGATTCCTCCCCTCAGCGGATCACCTGCACCCCTCGCCAAAACGCCACATAGCCCTTGATATGGGCCGCCGCCGGCTGCGGATCGGGGTAGTACCACGCCGCATTACAGTTTACTTCCCCATTGACCACAATGTGGTAGTAGCTGGCTGTGCCTTTCCAACCGCAAACGGTGTGGGTGTCGCTGGGCTGAAAATAGACCTGATTAATCGTCTCTGGTGGAAAATAAACATTGCCTTCAACCACTTCATAGCGATCGCTCTCGGCCAAGGTGGCGCCTTTCCAAACTGCTTTTGCCATTGCTTTTTTCTCGGTTGCTCCCTTTTTAGGATAGGGCAGGTACAGAAGTGTTGAGCGATAGCTTGAGAGACGAGAAAAAAAGGAAGAAGTAGTGTATTTTCCCTTAAAAATAAGAACAAAAAAATACCGTTGCATTCTTTGGCAAGTATTGTCAAGTCTATCCTCAAACACCTCAGCCCTTGCGACTCTCCTGTGGGGCACTCACAACTGCTGGGCAAAATCCGGCTGACCTATGTTCTAGACCCCAACTTGAACAGCATGAGCGCCTTGTTTTATCGCCTGAATCGCTCAGGAATACAGGTGTTCAATAGTGGATTACAGCTTTGATTGGCAGCCAGAGTTACTTGTGGCCTCTCGCATCCGCTCGACGCAGGCTGAGAGTATTAAGTTTTGGTACAAGATTCAACACTTCTGCTAACGTTGATAACGCCAATTGTTGGTTAATGATTCCGCAGGCGCTCAATTAAGAAGAAGTGATTTTACTCGCCAAAACCTCTGGCAAGAAGGGGTGGTGTTTTTTAAGGACAGCCATTGAAGGTATTAATGCGCCACCAGTGGATATTTTCTGCTTCAAAGCGACCATCCAGATCCACCCGTACTGAGAAGTCAAACCAAGCTGCGGGCGGGATTTCTATTCCCCATAGGCGATCGCTCCCCAGCACAACGCTAATGAGACACTGCAGAAAGCCGCCATGGCTAACACACCAAACGCAGTCCTCATCGCTGTGACGCCGCAGTTTTTTCCAAGCCTGTTTTGCCCGCTGCCAAGCCATGGCCATGGACTCTGCCTCGGGGACTGGAATCAGGTAATCACTTTCCTCCAGTTCTGCACAGAGGTCGGGATGCTGCGCTTGAGCCTGTGCCCATGTGAGGCCTGTGAAAATCCCCTGATCAATTTCAATCAACTCCGCTAGCTCTTGAATCTTCAAGTCAGGACAGGGGTTCATTAGTGTCGCCGTATCGCGGCAGCGTTGCAGTGGACTGGTGTAAATGGCATTCGGCGGTGGGAGTTTTTCCCGCAGGGCAAGGGCTTGCTGCCGTCCCCGTTCGGTGAGGGGCACATCTTGCCGTCCCAGCATGACCTTTGAAGCATTCCCAACAGCTTCACCGTGGCGGATCAAAATTAGGCGCATCGTGTAGTTCTCCCCTAGGGCAGTAATTGGCAAGTGCAACCCCTGATCGCTAAAATTATCCTACTGCGTGGCTGCACTCTATCCTCAGCCTCAAATTCATTTATTCATCTTTCTTGACTACGTACCTGTGCCTGTAACACTTTCTGCCCCCCCCATCCGTCCTGCTTGGCATGGCCTGATTCACGCCTACGGTGCCTTTTTACCCGTCAGCGATCGCACGCCAGTGGTGACGCTCTATGAGGGCAATACCCCTTTGATTCCAGTGCCCCAAATTGCCGCCCGTATTGGCCGCAATGTCTCCGTCTATGTTAAGTACGATGGCCTTAATCCCACGGGGAGTTTCAAAGATCGCGGCATGACGATGGCCATTTCTAAGGCTAAGGAAGCGGGGGCTGAAGCTGTGATCTGCGCTAGCACCGGCAATACCTCCGCCGCGGCCGCTGCCTATGCTCGCCGAGCGGGATTGCGCGCCTATGTGTTGGTGCCCGAAGGCTATGTTGCCCAGGGCAAATTAGCTCAGGCTCTCCTCTATGGAGCGGAAGTCATTGCCATTGAAGGTAATTTTGATCAGGCTTTGGAGATTGTGCGCCAAATGGCGGCAACCTATCCGGTGACTCTGGTAAACTCCATTAATCCCTACCGCCTAGAGGGACAAAAAACCGCCGCTTTTGAGGTGGTGGATAGTCTGGGCAATGCTCCCGACTGGCTCTGTATCCCCATGGGCAATGCGGGGAATATCACCGCCTACTGGATGGGCTTTTGTCAGTACCGTGAACAAAACCGCTGCGATCGCCTGCCGCGCATGATGGGGTTTCAAGCGGCGGGATCGGCACCTCTTGTCAAGGGGGAAGTGGTCACTCGGCCAGAAACAATTGCCACTGCTATTCGTATTGGTCATCCGGCCAATTGGCAACGGGCGATCGCCGTTAAAGAAGCCAGCCAGGGGGCTTTTAATGCCGTGACGGATGAGGAGATTCTCCAGGCCTATTATTTGCTTGCCTCTGAGGAAGGCATCTTCTGTGAACCCGCCAGCGCCGCCTCGGTGGCTGGCCTCTTAAAATTGGCCGATCAGGTGCCCAGCGGTGCTACGGTGGTCTGTGTGCTCACTGGGAATGGTCTAAAAGATCCAGACACAGCCCTTAAACAGGAGAGCGATCGCTTTCACCGCCACATTCCAGCCACTGAGCAAACGGTTGCCAAGGTCATGGGCTTCTAAAACCCCAGCTCAGCCCGCATCAAATGGCGGCTAGCCTTAAATAGTTGGACGGCCGCGCGATTGGTTGCTAGGGCAGCAACATTGGCAGCAGAACTGACAGGCTCGGCTAAGCGGGCGGGTTGCGCCAGTTGCTGGGCACGGTCAAAGAGTTGGCGAACCGTTGCGTTTTCTTTACCAAAGTAAGTCATTTCCGCCTGAGTGCGACTGCGTTCCCGCTCGACTTGGAAAGGAGCATCGTAGTAACTGCGCGAGAGCAGTGCCTGACCACTGCGGGCTTCTCCCAAATTGCGCGCTGCTTCATAAACGCGGGCAGCCGCCTTGGCAGTTTCTTTGGCCTTGAAGTAGTTGCCGCCCTTTTCTAGCGATTGAGCCGTAGCCAAAAGGCGATCGCCCAAACTCAAGAGATTGCCATCCGCATTGGGGGTAGACTTTGCCCGCATGGCCTCATACTGCGCTTTAGATAGATCGCGAACTGCTTTTTCAGCATCTTGCTCCACAGCGGCTGAACCTTGAATACGGGGACGGGCAGTAACTGTTGGCGCCATTGTTAAGGGCAACACCAGCGCGACAAGGGTTGCTACCAAAAGAGATCGATTTTGGCGAAGCATAGGGGCATTCTCCTAAATTAGTGGGAAAAGTGATGCGGATTGAGAATTGAGACTGGTCAAAGAACCGTTGTCTCTCTACCGCTGCTGTCCTCAGCGTACCCCCTAAAAATGACAGAGGAATGACACATCCCCTAGGTTGCCAGCGGCAGCTTCACGGTAAAGGTTGAGCCTTGATTCTCTTGGCTTTCAACCAAAACACTGCCGCGGTGGAGTTGGACAATTTGTCGCACAATGGCCAGCCCCAGACCGGCGCCACGAATGCCCCGTCGCTGTACCCGCTCATCTCGATAGAAGTAGTCAAAAATATGCGGCAGTGCCGTTGCACTAATCCCGATACCTGTATCCGCCACTACAATCACTACCTCCTCTCCCCGTTGACTGACTTGTAGGGTAATGGTGCCACCGGCGGGGGTGTAGCGCTCAGCGTTACTGAGGAGATTGAGCACCACCTGCTTCAGCATGTCGCGATCGCCTTTGATAAGCAGCGGAACAGAGGGCAGTTGCAGATGAAACGTATGGCTTTGGGCATGAGTTTCTCGCCATTCCTGAGCAATGGCTTGGATGAAGGTTCCTACCTCAAGGGGAGTGGTAAAATCCGGGGGCGATACCCCCTCGTGGCGAGCCAAAAACAGCAAATCATTGACCAGTTGTCCCATGGACTTTGCTAAGCTAGCCACCTTCTCAAGGCGAAGGAGCGCCTGTTCAGGCTGCTGTTGACCCAGCAAAATCCCCACCTGTGCATGGCTTAAAATAGCGGCGATTGGCGCCCGCAATTCATGGGAAGCATTGGCGGTAAATTGCGACAGGCGATTGCAGGCGGCTTCTAACTCCTGACGCCGCCGCTCCAGTTCCCGAAATAGTTTGGCAAAGAGGCGAACGGCTAGGCCACTGCCAAGAAAGCCGACCATAACCGCTAAAATAAGCGCGATCGCATGCATTTGCCGCAGGCTTTCCAACTGCTGCTGGCGATTCACCAAGAGCCGTTCTTCTGCTGTGATAAAGGCATTGATGGCTGCCCGTGTCTGATCCATTACCCGCTTGGACTGCTCAATTTCCTGAATTAAGGGCCAGCGATCGCTAGGGGGAGGGTTCATTTGCGCCGTTAGTAGCCCTATACTCCTGTTAACTAGGGTTTTCAAGTGCTGAAAATTAGTTAGCTGTTGCGGAGAGTAACTAAGAAGAGTTTCTATTTCCTCAAGAGTTGCAGGCAACTGGGCAAGGGCTGTGTGATAAGGCTCTAGAAAACTTGCCCGCTGCGTGAGATGATAGCCGCGTATTCCCGTTTCTGCATCAATGAGGTGATTCAGTAGCTCCCGTGCCTCTAACTGGACTCGCTGACTATGGCGCACCGCCTTTTCGTAATCGCTCATGCTCATGCTGAGCCAGACAAATATACCAACGGTGCTCACAAGGCAAAACACCGGCAGCAAAATAATGAGAAAGCCCCGCTGTTGGGGGGAAAGTTGAGGCCATCCTTGAAATGTAAACGTCCGCCTGCGGTTCATTGGTGGTTATCCCTATACCGAGGAGGGTGCCTGTAAGCGATAGCCCATCCCGTACACGGTTTCGAGCCACTCGGCACAACCTAATTCCTCTAAACGCAGGCGCAGGCGGCGAATTTGGGTGCTCACAGCATTACTTTCAGGCTGATTGTCCCACTCCCAAAGATGAAGTTCCAATTGCTCACGGCGAATCACTTGGCCGGGATGGCGCAGAAAAAACTCTAAAAACTGATATTCACGGGTGGACAGAGAAATGGTTTTTGCCCCCCGTTGGAGAGTCATTGAGGAGAGATGCAAAACCAAATCGTTCAGTCTTAATTGATCCCCCAACCAGCGGGGCGATCGCCGACCCAAGGCTCGCACCCGAGCTAGAAGTTCCATGACCTCCACTGGCTTAATTAGGTAGTCATCGGCACCGGCGTCTAATCCCATGACCTTGTCGCCGGTGGTATCCTTGGCAGTCAGCAGTAGAATTGGTGTCTCTTTTCCCGCTTGCCGATAGTTTCGACAAAGTTCTAAGCCACTCATTCCCGGCAGCATCCAGTCTAAAATGATTAGGTCATAGGTTTTTTCCTGCAGCAGCCACTGGGCTGTTTCACCCTCTTTTACGCCGTCGACTAGGTGTCCTTGATGGCCAAGAATGGTTTTTAGGGGTTCCAACTGCTCAGGATCATCTTCCACTAATAGGATACGCATCGAACAAGAACAGTTAGCTTTGCCACTGCAAACTACTCCCCTAATTGTAATGTGTGCCCCCTATGGAGCAGCCGCACCACCAGCTTCTCTAACTCTACCCACACAAAGACGAGGGTACTAAAGCCAATACACACGGCTAGCTCAGTCTCAGAGAGCAGATAGGTGCCAAAGAACCGCCGCAGGGGTGGAGCATAAATAAGCAACAGTTGTAGGATGGTTGTCAAGATAACTGATCCCCAAACAAAGAGGTTAGAGGCGGGGTTCATTTCGATCGTCAGCCGTGTACTGGAACGAGCAGCAAGGGCATGGCCCATTTGAGCCAAACAGAGGGTAGTGAACACCATGGTGGTCCAACGTCTGGGATCGAGTCCCCCTTCTACGTGTTCGGAGGTGTAGCTGTAGGCCCATACCATAAGGGAAATGCCAACTATGGCCAAGATCAGACCAATCCGAATCATATAGGAACCCAAACCACGGCCAAAAATACTTTCGTTGGGTTTAATTGGCGGCCGCTTCATGACATTAGGATCTCCCGGTTCAACGGCTAGAGCAAGGGCAGGCAAGCCATCGGTGACTAGGTTCATCCAGAGAATTTGTAAAGGTGTTAGGGGGACACCTCCTAAGCCCAGTAGGGGTGAGCAGGCAATTGTGATCACTTCGCCAATGTTGGAGCCAAGAATGTATTTGATAAAGCGCCGAATATTGCAGTAGATAACTCGCCCCTCCTCGGTAGCGGCCACAATGGTGGCAAAGTTGTCATCCAAGAGCACCATATCGCTGGCTTCTTTGGTAACATCAGTGCCTGTCATTCCCATTGCTACACCGATATCTGCTTGCTTGAGGGCAGGGGCATCATTGACACCATCCCCGGTCATAGCCACAATCTCACCGTTGCGTTGGAGGGATTTGACAATGCGCAGCTTATGTTCTGGCGAGACTCGCGCATAAACATTCACAGTGGAGGTGGCAGCATCCAATTCCTCAGCACTGAGTTTTTCAATCTCTCGACCGGTGAGGGCGCGATCGCCCCACTCACAGATGCCAAGTTGACTGGCGATCGCCTGCGCCGTCAGTTGATGATCTCCCGTAATCATAATTGGACGAATCCCTGCTGTGCGACAGGTGGCAACAGCCTCCAATACCTCTGGCCGAGGGGGGTCAAGAATACCCACTAGCCCCAACCAGATGAGTTCCTGCTCACTGGTATCGACACTCTCCGCCGCTGGCAATGCTGACCAGTAACGATGGGCAATCCCCAAAACCCGCAGGCCTTGGGCGGCAAAGCGATCGTTTTCAGCTAAAATTTCCTGGCGCTCCGCCAAGGTTAGGGGTTGAACGTCCTGCCCCACCTGTCGCCATTGACAGCGCTCCAGTGTCAGCTCAGGGGAGCCTTTGGTAATCATCCAGTAGGGTTTTTGGGTGGAAAGCTCAGGAATGGATTCGCTGCGGTAGAACGTACTCATCCGCTTGCGGTCGGCATCAAAGGGAAATTCCGCCACTCGCTCAGCCTTTTCCTGCAATGCTTTGAGATCAATTCCCCCCTTGATGGCCAAAGGCAGGAGGGAGCCTTCCGTAGGATCGCCGAGGATTACCCACTCGGCTGCGTGTTGTTTGAGCAGCGCATCATTGCACAGTGCTCCAGCTAGAAGGAGCAGTTGCCGTTCATAGAGGGCTGAGGCATCGTTGGTGTTCGCGTCGTAAAATTCCCCCTTGGGTTCATAGCCATTGCCGCTCACCTTTGCCCGATAACTGGTTGTGGCGATCGCCTGTACCACCATTTTGTTTTGGGTGAGGGTACCCGTTTTATCTGAACAGATAGTCGTCACACTCCCTAGGGTCTCCACTGCCGGCAGACGACGAATCAGGGCATGGCGTTTGACCATCCGCTGCGTTCCCAATGCGAGGGTGACGGTAATTACGGCGGGCAAGCCTTCGGGTACCACTGCTACGGCCATACTGAGGGATACTTCAATCAGTTCCCTGAGGAGGGAAACATCGTAGAGACTACCGGTAACCACCACAATGGCCACCAGCACCGAGGCAATCCAGACCAAGCGATTGCCCAGTTCGGTCATGCGTTTTTGCAGCGGCGTGGGTTCTTGTTCCACCCCTTGGAGAGCAGCGGCAATTTTCCCTAGCTCAGTGTCCATGCCGATCGCGGTAACGACCGCTATCCCTCGACCTTGGCTGACTTCAGTACCGGCAAACACCAGATTGACGCGATCGCCCACTTCTGTGTCAACGGGCAAAACTTTCTCGGCATTTTTACTGGTGGCTTCTGCTTCCCCTGTGAGGGCGGCTTCGCGAATTTGCAAATTCACAGCCTCAAGGAGGCGGCCATCGGCAGCCACTTTGACCCCGGTCTCTAGAAAGAAAATGTCCCCGACAACAAGGTCAGGGGAGTCAATTTCCATGACCTTTCCTTCGCGGCGGACGCGCACCTTGGGGGCTGCCATATTTTTCAGGGCTGCTAGGGCCTCTTCGGCACGAGATTCTTGGACGTAGCCCAAAATGGCGTTGAGAATCACCACCAATAAAATTGCGGTTGCATCTTTGGGAAAGGGCAGGGCGTTTTCTTCAAGGGATTCGAGAATCTCCAATGTGCCAGAGATAACAGCCACCACCAGCAGCATGATCAGCATAATATTGCGAAACTGATCAATGAAAATTTGCCAGCGGGGGCGTTGGCCACTGTCAGTGAGTTCATTGCGGCCGTATTGTGCTTGTCGTTGTTGCACTTCTGTTAGGTTTAGCCCCTCCTGGCGATCGCTCCTAAGGCGAGCAACCACGTCATCAGCACTGAGCGCATGCCAGACTGATTCAAGATTCATTTTGGAGGGCATATTGGAAGATGTCATGGCAAGTGAGGAAATGAACTATTTTTATTCTCTCTTTATCTCTGGGATTTAGTTGAAGCTGTGGCGAAACACTGCCAATAGTGCTCATAGCGCGCCCTCAGTGCCAAGGGCGGCTCAGACTGCGTCCAAAACTCCACGAGGGTGTGTCCTGGGGCTCAAGTATCCTGATCGAGGGGGCTACGATGTTGCAGTAGCAAGGGAGCTAAGGTTTTGAGGTCAAGGGGGGTCTGAAGCTGCGCTTGCAACTCCGCCACCGCCATCAAAAAGGTTGTCAAGTCTAGGCCGCAAAAGTCCGGATCACACTGTTCAAGACGACGCCGCCCTTCCCCCAACAGCAAAATTGCTCCCCGTTGGTTACCCCGACTTAGGTGATAGCAGGCCACAGCAATTTGCAGCAGGCCTTGGTAAAACCTGCGCTCAGGTTCATCGGCCTCTAACCAGAGGGCTTCAAGGGTGTCGTGGCAGGCATAGAATTCGCCGCGGTTGAATTGAGTAATGGCGAGGGCAAGCTCAGGACGCATCATTGATTGGGAAAGCGCAATAGGCAATAATAGTAAAGAATCATGACATTTTTTAACGAATATCGGCAGAGCTTGTGCAATATCCTCGAACTGTCTCTGATACCAAACGCGCCTTTTATGCCACTCACAGGCGACCCATTCATTCGATCTACCGTCGCTTTATTGAAGAACTGCTGGTTGAAATCCATCTGCTGCGCGTCAATGTAGAGTTTCGCTACTCTCCCCTATTTGCCTTGGGGGTGGTTACCGCCTTTAACCAGTTTATGGAGGGTTATCAGCCCGAGGGCGATCGCGCCAATATTTTTCATGCCCTTTGTGTGGCTGAGGAAATGAACCCGCAACAGCTGAAGGAGGATGCCGCCAGTTGGCAGCAATACCAAGGCCGTTCCTTGAGTCAAATCCTTGAAGAACTCAACAGTGGTCAACCCAGTGCCCCCCTCAACAGTCTCAACCATGAGGGCAAATATAGCCGTCTCCATGCCGTGGGATTGTATGCCTTTCTTCAGGAGTTGGCAGCAGAGGTAACGACAACTCTCAACGAAACATTGGATCAACTCGCTCCCGTGATTAAACTGCCCATCGAGAAAGTCAAACGCGATCTCGAACTCTACCGCAGCAACCTCGACAAAATCAATCAGGCTCGCAGTCTAATGAAGGAACTTGTCGAGCAAGAACGCAAGCGCCGTGCTCAGGAGACCTCTCCCCCACCCGCCCTGGATGCCAGTTC
>NZ_JARJMS020000035.1:0-3079 GCF_029335995.1 Thermosynechococcus sp. Uc | reverse complement strand
TGATTGGCCAGTTCTTGAAAGGGGGGCGGGGTGGGTTGGCATAGGCTGGGGGAACATAGCCCTAAAACTAGACTACTGCCCAAAGCGATCGCCCCCAAGACAAGGGATCCTCTGGTGTTCATTTTTCCTCAGTTACTCCTCAACCGCAGCCATCGAATCAGCAATACTGATGGGAAACTTTGACCCCTAGTTCCTGCCAAATGGCGTCTAGGAGAGGCTCCAACCCCTGACGCGCCACTGCAGAAATGGCAAATACGGGTTTTCCCAAATACGCGCTGAGGGTTTCCTGAACAGCGGTGACCCGAGAAGGCTCTAGGGCATCTATCTTATTGAGAACAACAATCTGCGGGCGATCGCCCAACCCATGGCCATAGGCCACCAATTCATTGCGAATGGTTTGGTAGGCGCTCACCACATCTTCAGCCGTCGCATCAATCAAATGCAGCAGCAGACGGGTGCGCTCAATATGGCGGAGAAACTCATGTCCCAATCCCAGGCCTGCATGGGCACCCGCAATCAGACCGGGAATATCGGCAAATACCGTTCCATCCCCGTTAGGCTGGCGCACTACCCCTAAATTGGGCACCAACGTTGTAAAGGGATAATCGGCAATTTTGGGCCGCGCCGCCGACAGCACAGAAATGAGAGTTGATTTGCCGGCATTGGGCAGGCCAATAATGCCCACTTCCGCCAGCAGCTTGAGTTCTAGCCGCAGGTGTCGCTCTTCACCCTCTAGGCCGGGGAGGGCATAATCCGGTGCCCGCTGATGATTGCTGAGAAAATGCTTATTCCCTAGACCCCCTTTGCCCCCCTTGGCCACCAGCAGTGTTTGACCAGGGGTAGTGAGGTCTCCCAGCAATTCCTCCGTTTTGGCATCCCAGACCATTGTGCCGCAGGGCACTTCAATAATTAAATCGGCACCACAGGCGCCGGTGCGGTTATTTGGTCCGCCCCGTTGGCCATTTTCTGCCTTAAAAACATGAGCATAGCGAAAGTCCAGCAGCGTTTGTAAATGGGACACTGCTTTGAGAATGACTGATCCACCATTGCCGCCATTGCCCCCCGATGGGCCCCCCGCAGGCACGTATTTTTCACGGCGAAAGGCAATAATGCCGTCGCCCCCTTTACCGGCTTTGACATGAATTTCCGCAAGGTCAATAAATTGCATGTTGGCGGTAATGAGCTGCGTATGGGATGGATATTTGAGTATTGTATCCTGCTAATTTGTTAACAGTTCTTTTTACGGGAAGGGCACAGACGCCAAAGGGTGAAACGTAGTATCGAAGGCGCTGGAGGTATTCATACAAAAAAAGCTATAAAGAGCAATATGGTAGGCTTTAGGGAATTTTTAATGTGGCGAGGCAGTAGTGTTAACTCGATGGCAGCACCGACGACGACCCGCTCCGCCTGAAGAAGGGGTTCTATTTTGGCGACTGGTGTTGTGGCTAGGGATTGCCTTGATCTCCGGCAGCTTAGGGGCATTGGGGGGGCTCCTGAGTCAGAGTACACCGCTCCTGCAGCGATCGCTCACCGGTGGGGAATGGCAGGTGTGTCAATGGGGCGATCGCTGGACAGGGGCAAGGCTCCATCAACCCTTGAATTTGTTACTCATTGGCTCTAAGGTCTTGACCTCTGACTTAGATCAACCAACCGACCCCAACCTCACCTACCACGCCCTTGTCAACTCCGTTGAGGGGTTGTCAGACTCACTCCTACTGGTGCGTTTTGATCCCGTACAGCAACGTTTGGTGGTGCTGTCAATTCCCCGCGATACGCTGACCTTCATCCGCGGCCGAGGAGATGCCAAAATCAACGAAGCCAATGCCCTCGGCGGGCCAGCACTGGCGGCGGAAACCGTCAGTGAGCTGTTGGGTCGTGTGCCCATTCATCGCTATTTGCGCATTAACGTTCAAGGCATTGAGAAACTGATTGATGCCCTTGGGGGGGTGACGCTGGATGTACCCACAGCCATGCGCTATCGCGATGACAGTCAACACCTGTACATTGATTTGCAGCCGGGACGGCAGCACCTAAATGGCAACCAAGCCTTGCAGTTTATTCGCTTTCGCTACGATGCCCTTGGGGATATTGGCCGTGTCCAGCGACAACAAATGTTTTTGCGGGCGTTGATGGAGCAAACTGCTCGCCCTGAAACCTTTGCTCGCATGCCGCAAATTCTCAGCATTATTCGTGAGCATTTGGACACGAATTTAACGATTCAGGAACTCGTGAGCTTGGGACAATTCCTCACCCGTTTGCCGCGATCGCGGGTAGAGTTTTTAATGCTGCCGGGCAACTTTAACGGCACTATTGATGAAGTAAAAGTCAGCTATTGGTTGCCCGATTACCGGCGGATTGCTTGGCTAACGGATCAGTATTTCCGTGATACACCCCCTGCCAATCCGCGGGCAACAGGTTTGACCGCCCCTGCCCAAGTGCGTATTGCCATTCAAAATACCACGTTGCCAGAGTCATTGGTTCTGCGCCTAAGTCAGCAACTGGAAACCGCAGGTTACCCCGATCCAATGGTTGCTGAACCATTGCCCCAATCCCTGCCAATTACCCGCATCATTGCTCAGCAGGGAGATTTGGCAGCAGCCCGTCAAGTGCAGTTATTCCTAGGATTTGGAGAAGTACGGGTAGAGAGTACAGGTGTGCTAGCATCGGATGTAACTATTCAACTGGGCGCAGATGCCCGCGATCGCCTGCAATTGAAGCCGACCAAATCTCTGTGAGCGAACCCTACGTCATTGGTGTTGATCTCGGTGGCACTGCCATCAAAATGGGGCGATTTAGTCCCAAGGGGAATTGTCTGAATGCCCTGACACTGCCGACTCCCCAGCCTCCCTTTCCAGAACGGGTGATTAAAGCTATCGTGCAGGGGATGAAGGAACTGGATGCTGAGGATCGGGCATTGGCCATTGGGATGGGCATGCCGGGGCCTGTGGATGCCAGCGGTCGCATTGCCCGCCGCGCCATTAACCTTGACTGGTACGAAGTACCCATTAGCGACAGCCTCGAACAATTGACGGGCAAACCCACAGTGATTGGTAACGATGCCAACTGCGCCGGCCTGGGG
>NZ_JARJMS020000025.1:0-9795 GCF_029335995.1 Thermosynechococcus sp. Uc | reverse complement strand
TGGACGACCACTGACCCCCAAGAGCAAGCTGCCAATCGTGCCTTCTACGAAACGTGGTTGGATCGCCTCGAAACCTCCCGCCTCTGGAACGTGCAACTGAACAAATGACATACTCCCGGCCCTCACGCTGCGCGTAGAGGGCGGGCTTCCCCAGTCTTTTGACCTTCGCGACCGATCACCTAGCTCTCCCAGCGTCAGCAAAACTGTCTGAAGTCTGTCTTTAGTGGCAGGCTGTGGCTGAACAAGTGCTATGGATTGCCAGTGGTGGGGCGGTGGTACATTGAGCAGCAAGATTTCCCTTCGGGAGAGCGCGGGGCTTCCCGCCGATGAGCTAAATCCAAGAACGCAACCACATCCGTCTAAAAAAGCTTTGGGGCGTTACGGGTAGCCCTAAATACAGGGGAAGCCAGTAGAGAAAGCCCCCAAGAACCCCTCCTAGGACAGCAAGGCGTGCCCAGCGTGCCCAAACTCCCCAAGCGTGGCTGGCTTCCCAGACTAAAGCCAAGGCCATAAAGCTATAGAGAGCAGCAGGGAGGTAGTGATAGATAAAAACACAGCGGCTTACAAGTGCCCAGGGCAAGAGATTGGCAGCATAGTTCAAGAGTACAAAGCGGCCGGCGAGGGGGATCAATCCTAGGGGAAAAAGTGCCAACGCCGCCAAGGTACCCAGCCACAGGAGGGGGGGGTTAAAAAGGGCATAGACGGCATAAACCCACTGCGTATCTGCCAGGGGTAGGGGCGGGCCAATGACCGGCACCGCTTCACTGAGGGTTTGCACCTTTTGAAAAAAGTAACTCATCGGACGCAGCAGCAGCGGCCAAGACCACCAAGGGGAACAGTAGGGATGGGCTGTACTGGCAACGCTGCGATGAAAGTCAAACATTTGCCGATGCAGCTCCAGAAGGCTTTGGTGGGGATGAAACTGCAAATGAGGCCACCAGAGGAGCGTATAGACAACAAATGTGACAAGGGGTAGAAGCAGACACATCTGCCACCACTCATAGGTTGTTTGATATGTCGTTTTCCACTCCGCAGACAGTGGTAACTGCCGCTGGAGCAGCCAGAACAAACCTACTCCCAACAGAAAGCCCAAGCCACTCCACTTCACAGCAATACAGGCGCCAAAGACAATGCCAGCAGCAACTAACCAGAGCGATCGCGCCCTACCTCTGTAGCGCAACCCCCATAGCCAGAGAATTTGACTCACCACGCCAAAGAGCACTAGGGGCACATTGATCAGAGCATAGCGGGACTCCACCAAAAAGAGGCCATCGAGAGCAACGAGGTATCCCGACAACAGGGCGACCCGCGATCGCTGGGTCAAAAGATAGGCCAAAACAGCCACCGCCACGGGAATCAGCGATCCCATTAGGGCATTTAACCAGCGATAGCCCCAAGGGTGAAAGCCACCCCCCAGCCAAATGCTCAGGGCAATCAGGTATTTTCCCAAAGGGGGATGGGCATCAAAGAAGGGAACCCCCGCAAGATAGTTGCGGCCAAAGCGGGCAAAATAGACTTCATCAAAAACTAGGGTTGAAAAACGGGTCAACCCCCAGAAGCGGGTTGCAAGGGCAAAGAGCCACAACAGCAGTAGCCCCAAGGGCATTAGGCGGCTCCCTGTAGCTCCGCTGTGCGTACAGCAATGCGCTGGCTGCGATCGCCCCGTTGAACTGTCAGGTTCAGCACTTGCCCCACAGCGGCACTATCCACAATGTTTTGTAGTTGATCCGCACTGGTAATCGGTTCCCCATCCACTGCTGTAATCACATCTCCCCAGCGCAGACCGGCTTTTGCCGCAGGTGTATTGGGCAGAACTTGCAGGATAAGAACGCCATTGACTTCTGGCAAAATCACTGGGGAATTGGGGTTGGCATTGTTTTCCCTAGCCATTGCCGGCGTAAAGGTGGTCATTTGAATGCCAATGTAGGCGTGTTGAATTTTTTCACCGCGAATTAGGCGAGCTTGCAGGACCTTGGCCTTATTGATGGGAATGGCAAAGCCAATTCCCATTGCATCAGCACGAATGGCAGTGTTAATGCCGATGACTTCCCCCTCTTCATTGAGTAAAGGCCCCCCAGAATTGCCAGGGTTGATGGCCGCATCCGTTTGAATAAAATCAAGACGCTTATCGGGGATGCCCACTTGAGCGCTGGAGCGGTGGAGCGTACTCACAATCCCCAATGTCACTGTGTTGTCGAGGCCAAGGGGATTCCCGACGGCGATCGCCCAATCTCCCACTTTTACCTCACTGGAGTCGCCTAGGGGCGCTGTTGGCAACGGTTCTGTTACCCCTTTAAGTTTGACAATCGCCAAATCCGAAACTTCATCAACGCCACGCACTTCTCCCTCAAAGACTCGGCCATCCTTGAGGCGCACCGTTACCGTATCTGCTTGGCTGACCACGTGGGCATTGGTCATGACAATGCCACTGGGATCAATAATGAACCCTGACCCTTGACCCCGCAGCCGATCCTCTTGGGGTGGCAAGGCTAAGCCGGGGAAAAATTGGCGAAAGAAGGGATCACTGAGCAGAGGATCTGGCGTGCGCACTATTGTGCGCTCGGTATCAATACGAACAACCGCATCGCCAACTCGTTCCACTGCGGCTGCTACAAAACTATGGTGAGCCGCTGCTGCCCACACCGGTGTACCACTATTCAAGCACCAGACAAGGGCAAGGCCAAGACAGAATGTGAGGGTTCGCTGAAGCAAATGGGCAAGGCGTTTCATCATGGATGGCCTAGAGCGCAACAGAATTTAATTCTGATTGTATCGAACTACACCAGAGCCGATGAGTCGTTTTTTCACCCATGGCAAGCCCGGTCTCAAAACAGCATCGCCGGTGGATTGCTGTGGGCAGCTCCCTTGCTCTACCTATGTTTATGTTTACGATTGATGTCAGCATTGTCAATGTGGCACTCCCCCTGCTAGGACAAGATCAACGGGGCAAAGCCCTTGGCATCATTTCCGCTGTGCCCCCACTGGCATTGCCCTTGAACCGACCCTGCTCATTTTGGTGACCCTTCGCCTCATAGTCTAGGGATGTTTATTTGCTGGGAATCGCAATGTTCGACCGGAAAATTTTGCGTAGCTGGCCTCTGAGTTGCAGTATTGTAGTCCCATCCCACTGGCCCTAAGTGACTGTAACACTGGCTTTGCCCATGCCTACCATGTCTGTACCGGCTCCGTGCCCTGGGGAATGTGATGATGGCCCATCGGCACGGACCTGCACTGCTCTCTACAGAGTTGAGCAATTTGAGCACAACAATCAGTGTCACAATCGTAAAGGTATTCAAGTTCACGAACAATATGTTGCGGATTGGCATTGTAGGGCTGGGACTCATTGGTGGTTCCTTAGGCATTGATCTGCGGGCAAAGGGTCACTATGTGGTTGGGCTGAGTCGGCGAGCGCAAACCTGTGAGCGGGCGATCGCCAAGGGTGCCATTGACCGGGGCAGCACGGAGCCAGAAATCTTGCGTGCCCTTGATCTGGTATTTCTTTGTCCTCCCATTGGCAGCATTCTCAGTGTAGCTCTCGACATTACCCCCTATCTCAGTCGAGAAACGGTTCTGACGGATGTGGCATCCGTCAAAGGAGAAATTGTCCCTGCCCTTGAACAACTCTGGCCACACTATGTGGGCGGGCACCCCATGGCCGGTACCGCAGAGTCCGGCATTGAAGCGGCGCAAGCCCATCTGTTTGAGAATGCCCCCTATGTTCTCACCCCAACCCTCTACACGCCAAGTGTGGCCATTGACTGTGTTGCTGGCGTAGTCAACGATTTAGGAGCAAAGCTACTCTATGCTACCCCCACGGATCATGATCGCGCCGTTGCTTGGATTTCCCACCTTCCTGTACTGGTGAGTGCGGCACTGATTCTTGCTAATGCCCAAGAAGCCAATGAGCCGATTCGGAGGCTGGCGCAGCAGTTGGCCAGCTCCGGCTTTCGCGATACCAGTCGTGTTGGGGGCGGCAACCCAGAACTGGGACGAATGATGGCGGAATATAACCGGGCGGCAGTGCGCCATTGTTTAATCCACTACCGTGCCATTCTTGATGATCTCATTCGCCAAGTGGAGCAGGAGAACTGGGAGCAACTGCAAACAGCCTTAGAACAGGCGCAAGCCTACCGTGAGCAAGTGTATCCTTCAGGGACGCCGCCGGTAGTTTAGACGACGCACAATCCAGTAACTGGCAGACAAAGCCAAAATGGCGATCGCCAGCCCCAAGAGCTTGGCCACAGTTTCCGGTTGACTAATATCCAGAATGATGAGTTTACGGGCAATGGCAATCAAGGACGTAACAATCACCAGCTCCACAATTTGCGAGGAGACGTGGGTTTTCAGGTAGGCGGTAATATTTTCAAGAATCTCTAAGGCAACCAAGACATTGAGAAATAAACCAAAAATTTTCACCAGCTCAAGGCTAAATTGACCCAGCGGTGGTGAGAGCAACTCTGTGGCCAAAATCCGTCCCAAATCAACAATGGCGACAATGACCACAATCAACATCCCGATTGCCAACACGCGGGTTGCAACCCCCTCCATCTGGCCGAGCAACTGCAAAAACCGCTGATTGTCCTGAAGTAGAAGAATTGCCCCCCGCCAAAAGAGAATCAAAGGCCGCAGCCAGCGTCGCATCCCTAGACCTCAGCCAGAAGAACAAAGGGAGTGTAGGCCACTGGTTCCACCAAACGGGTATTTAAGCCAAGTTGCTGAAACGACACTTGCAGTTCCTCAAGGGTTCCCCGAACTGAGAGCAGTCGCGGTAGCCATCCCTCTAGGCGGAGGGTACCATTGCCAGCGGTGGTGATCATCACCTTAGGCTGAAGCCATTGCCCCAATTTCAATGCCGTCTTGCCCCCTTTGAGAATCGCGCCGACTATGGGTAAACAGACATCCAAAAGGGGCGTAATTACCACATCCACCTTGCTATAGGTGCGCAGCCACGGATCATGGCAACCGTGGGGTTCATAGTAAAGGGTTTGATTGCCACAGCGTAAAACATAACCATTTTCCTGTTGACCGGGGTTAATACTGGCGCCTTTCGTGGCTTGGATCGTCAGATCGCGGTACGTGTGGATTTGGTGAGAGCTGAGGGCAATAACGCTTTCAAAGCCAAGGGCTTGGGCAACTTTAGCAGCACTGGGGGAAGCAATGACCGGTAGGGCGCGATCGCAGGCACGAAGGGTGGGTTCATGGCAGTGATCCGGGAGTCCTTGGGAGAGCAAAATGAAATCCACATCCGTCGGTATGGCACAGGGGTGCGATCGCTCCGCCTGAAACAGCCACGGCGTGTTGCCAAAGGTCAGTGCCCCCACAAACCATGGATCAACCAAAATCCGCGTATTACCCAACTCCCATAACCAAGTATTGCTCTCCAACCACGTTAACTGCATTGCCCTGCTCCTACAGGAACCGCGCCAAGATACTGTAAATCAGCAAGAAGATGTTGCCCATAACCACACAACCCAACCCCACTAAACCACAAATGAGTAGCGCTGTCACACCCCCTAATCCCGCTTGCAAGAGGGGCATAGAAAAGAGAACTGTCCCTGAAATGACCGCAATGATCAACTGCTCCCAGTATTCAATCAAGCGTTTGTACTGCATAAACACCAAAAGGGCAAATAAAGCGCCAATTAGCCCTGCACTCACACCCACAGGCAACTGCCAAGTTGTCATCAAACTAAAAATCATCAGCCCCAAGGCGGTCATTTCAAAGCCTGTAAAGCCAGCACTAATGAGAATTTTTAATGCGGGTAAGGGGGGCGCCGGCTGCCGTGGCGGTTTCGCCTTAGGACGGGGGGTAACCGTGGGAGGAGTCAGCGGTGCCCGTGGCGGAGAAGGTGTGAGTTGCGACACGACGGGAACAGGAGAGGGCGGTGGCGGCTGCGGCACGGGGGCAGGGGGTGTCACTGGCTGTGGCGGTGCAGGGGGTGGCGGTGCTGGCATTGGGTTGGGGCCACTATTGAGCGCTGCTAAAACTTCTGCTGCCGATTGGTAGCGATCGCTAGGCGCAGGTTGCAGCATGCGATCTAGAATTGCTTGCAATTGTGGACTGACTTGGGCATAGGCATGCCAATCCCAGCGGTTGTTGTAGGCATCAAATAGTTGACTGGGGTCTTTGCCCGTCAGGAGCACAATACAGGTAACAGCTAGGGCATAGAGATCTGAACTGGGATAGACCCGCTCCCCTCGCGCTTGTTCCGGTGGTGCATAGTATTGAGTATAAATACCGGTAAAATGTCCTTGTGGGCCGCCCCCTTGGGAAATCTGCTTCACCGCCCCAAAATCCAGCAGGTAGAGCCGCCCTTGGCCGGGAAACTTTGTCTTGTGGGGGTGCTGGCGCATGATATTCGAGAGTTTAATGTCGCGGTGGATTGAGCCGTGGTCATGGACGTACTGCAATACGGGTAGAAGTTCCCGCAGCACTTGCCGCACCTGTTCTTCGCTAAAGCATCCCTGTTGAATCAGTTCATCCTCTAAGGTTTCACCATCAATATATTCCTGTACGAGGTAGAAATACTGCTCTGTTCCCTGTCCATCAATACTGGGGACTTCTTCAGCAAAAAATGCCAGCAAGTCTGGGATCTGGGCATGCTGACCCAGTTGATCAAGAACTTGCCCCTCCCGCTCAAAAAGTTCCAGAGCCTTTTGCCGACTCTGGGGATCGGACATCAACGGCATAAACTGTTTAATCACACACTCGCGCCGACCAGGGGTATCCAAATCCCTTGCCAGATAGGCGGCTCCAAAGCCCCCCCGCCCTAACAGCCGCTCGGCGACGTATCGCCCCCGCAGAATCAAGGGCATTCCACAGGCTGTACAAAAGCGTTCTCCGACACGGCTATAGCGTTTGTTGGGGTTGTCTAACTCTGGGACATCGTTTTGGGGACGACTACAGTGGGGACGGGTACAATAGATAAGCATGGCAGGGATGGCGCAATCGTTTCCTTGATCATCATAGTGCCGTCATAGCAGTCAAGAGTGAACCACGGGAACATTATACGTTTGAGCGTGAAGTAACCAAAGCTGATGGTCGGACTCGAACCGACGACCTACTGATTACAAGTCAGTTGCTCTACCAACTGAGCTACACCAGCACTATTCCTTAGTTTACTACGCTTTGGCAGCAACGAAAACCCTGAGCATCTAGCTCCCTTCATTGCAAACTGCAACAAGCATCCGCAAGGCTGAGGAAAATAGGCTAAATTCTGATTACAGTCCTATTTTATAAAAAAAGATGGGATACACCAAGGAGTCTTCGGTCTAGTAGAGGCTTTCAATGCCATGGGGGTATTCCATCCATGGGAAAAGGGCTGTAGTTTGCTGTAGCAGTTGCCTACCTGTGATTATCCTGCACCTGTTAGACCCTTGGAAACGCACCCCCGTCAAAACCTGGCGTTTTCCAATTAAAACAACCATTCGCATTGGTCGCGCCGCAGACAACGATGTAATCCTCAAGGATATTCTTGTTAGTCGCTATCACGCTGAGTTGTGTTGCTATCGGGATCCAGAGAATCTTGGCCGTTGGTATCTCAAAAGTTTAGGGGCGATCGGCACCTTTGTTGACGGTCGCCTTGTCGATGAGAGTAAACTCGCCAATGGTAGTCTGATCCAACTCGGTCCTACCGGCCCGATTCTTGAATTTCATCAACAGAATCTCAGCCGCAGCGCACCAACCCTCAGTGAGTGTACCCATGCGGGTAATATGCCGGGAAATCTATTTTGCATTCACTGTGGTCAACCCCTCCAGGTGCAGCGCACCGTACGTAACTATCACATCCTGCGCCTTTTAGGACATGGCGGGATTGGCACAACCTATTTAGCCTGTGAAGCTCAAACAACTGGTAGGGTGCCGCAGGTGCGGGTGCTGAAGGAACTACGGGCAAATATGCTAGACAATGAGAAGGCTCAGGAACTATTTGAACGGGAGGCTCGTATCTTACAACGCCTAGATCATGCAGGGATTCCCCGCTTTTACGACTTTTTTGTTGAAGATGGGAAAAGCTATTTAGTCATGGAACTCATTCATGGCATTGACCTAGAGCGCTGGGTATTGCGCAATGGTAAGGTGCCGATTCCTCAGGCGGTGCAGTGGATGATTCAAACCTGTGGTGTTTTGGACTATCTGCACAATCAGGATCCCCCAGTGATTCACCGCGACCTCAAACCCAGTAACCTGCTGGTGCGATCGCGGGATAATCAGATTGTTTTGATTGACTTTGGTGCGGTTCAGGAACTGGGGCATTCTCCCGGTGCTACTCGCATTGCCGTGGAGGGCTACAGCGCCCCGGAACAGATGATGGGCAAACCCACCATTCAGTCGGATTTATTTGCAGTGGGGGCAACGTTAGCTTTTTTACTGCTGGGCAACAGTCCGATTCGCTTCTATCACCACCGTGATGGCTTTCATCGCCTTGACGTTTCGCAGTGCCCAGAGATTCCTGACCCCTTGAAACAGGTGTTGCACCGCGCTACGGCTCCCCTTTTGGGCGATCGCTATCCTTCCGCCATTGCCCTAGCCAAAGCTCTCAAGGATGCTGTTGCTCAACTGCCCAAAGAATCATCGCAAGTTTAATGAACGGGATTCTCAATTCCTATGATTTATCTGCCGGTTACTGCCTTGCTTTTTGTACTACTGTTGCTGTCGCTGCCCTTTCTTTGGCTGGCAATTGCCCTCGATACAGTGCAAGTGGCTGTTGCCAAGCTGGGCTTTTCACCCACCGCTGCCTCAGTCCTACTCCTACTGGTGATTCTCGGTAGTACGATAAATATTCCCCTCTATGAGCGAATCTCCACGGTGGCCATTGTTCCTGACTTTGAGGCACTTTGGTTAAGTCGGTTTTGGGGAATTCCCCTGCGCAAAATTGAGCAAAAAACCATTGTGGCGCTGAATGTGGGGGGCGGCTTGATCCCAACCATATTGGCTCTCTACCAATTTAGCCGCGTCAGTCCTTTGGCAATTCTCTTGGTGACGGCAATTGTGACAGCGGTGAGTTACTACTCTGCTCAGGTGGTACCGGGCATTGGGATTCAGATGAATGCCTTAGTTGCTCCCCTTACAGCAGCAATGACCGCCATTTTGATTGCTGGGGGTACGGCGGCAGCGCCCATTGCCTTTGCTGGGGGTGTCCTAGGGACGCTCATTGGTGCTGATTTACTCCACCTACGGGAAATTGAGCGGATGTCAGCGGGGGTGCTAAGTATTGGTGGTGCCGGTGTCTTTGATGGCATTGCCTTATGTGGGCTATTTGCACTGCTGTTAACTTAGACATATCCGCAGCAGGAAGGGGCATGGTAAAGTGCTGGATGGAATGCTAAAACCGGTGAGAAAGAATCTATGGGGCTGTTAGCTGGCTATCAATTCGTTAAAGACTTAGAGGCCGCTGGAGCATTAGCTCTCTTTGTGCCGCCAGAGGGAGGTTTTGAGGGGCGCTATCAACGGCGACTGCGCTCTAAGGGCTATACTACTTTGCATATGAGCGCTCCGGGCTTGGGAGATTTGGCTGCCTACCTGACCCAAGTGCACGGGATTCGTCCGGCTCACACAGGCAAGGAGAACATTCGGGTGTATTTCCAGCCTCCTCTTGTTACCTATCACTTGGAAAACCTCCCTCCTAACGCCAAAGGCTTAGTGCTGTGGCTGATTGATGGCAAGCGACTCTCAAAACAAGAATTTGCCTACTTGGCACAGTTGACTCAGACTCTGCCGAAACTTAAAGTAGTGGTGGAAGTGGGAGGCGATCGCTACGTGCGCTGGGAACCCCTTGCCAATTGGGTTGCCGCTGC
>NZ_JARJMS020000015.1:0-12640 GCF_029335995.1 Thermosynechococcus sp. Uc | reverse complement strand
ACCTTAGTTCCCCCACCGGCTCGCCCCACAAAGAAAGTAGAAAAAGTCGCTGTGGCTCCCCCGCCCTCCAAAGAGCTGAAGGAACCACCCAAAAAAGACAAGGGGGCGATCGCTCCTGCGAAACCCAACAGTCAAGACCGCATCGAAATTGTGCAACGGGCAGTGCCCCCGGCGCCGGCCAAACCTCCGGAAATAGCCCCCAAGCCCTCAATGCCGCAACTACAACCGCCACCCGCAAAACCTGCTCCCCCGGTGTTGCGGCCACCGAATTTACCGAAGCCCGTTGCCGAAACCGTTGAGGTTCTCGATGACAAGTCCGTTAGCAAAGTTATTAAAGACCGCCACCGTCACAAAGACTTTGATGATGAGGAGAACAAACGGAAATCCTCCCGCGCCGTTAAGTTGCGTGAAGAAGTCATTGATGAAGAGGAAGAACTCGAACTCACCAGCCGCTTAGTGGGGGTGCCCCAAGTCACGGTTGATGTCAGTCAATCGCTGCAACGGCCACCCAAGCCCAAGACTCCTCGTCCGGCTCGCCCTGTTACACCCGTGGCGAAAACTGAAAAAAGCAGCGAGAAAAAACAACCCCGCCATCGCGATCGCCGTCACGAAGAGCCAGCCGAAGCACCACCTCCCGATCGCATTACGATTGAAGGCCCAATGTCAGTGCAGGAGCTGGCGAGTTTAGTGCATCGCCCTGAAGCGGAAATCATTAAAATTCTCTTCTTTAAGGGAATTGCTGCCACCATCAACCAAACCCTTGAGGTGGAAACGATTGAACTCGTGGCCAAGGAATTGGGAATCACGGTGGAAACGGCAGAGCACAAAGCTGAAGCCATAAAAGTTACGGAAATGCTGGAGTCGAGCGACCTCGATCACCTACAGCGGCGTCCGCCCGTGGTTACAATTATGGGTCACGTGGATCATGGCAAAACCAGCCTTCTCGATGCTATCCGCAATGCTAAGGTCGCCCAAGAGGAAGCAGGCGGTATCACTCAGCACATTGGCGCCTACCATGTGGATGTTGAACACAACGGCGAGAAACATCAGGTGGTTTTTCTCGATACCCCCGGTCACGAAGCCTTTACCGCTATGCGGGCACGGGGGGCACAGGTAACCGACATTGCCGTTCTTGTAGTTGCCGCCGATGATGGGGTACAACCCCAAACCATTGAAGCCATTAGTCACGCCAAAGCAGCCAAAGTTCCGATCATTGTCGCCATTAACAAAATTGACAAAGAGTCTGCCCAACCGGAGCGAGTCAAACAGGAACTCACCGAATATGGTCTGGTGCCAGAGGAGTGGGGCGGCGACACAATTATGGTGCCCGTCAGTGCCCTGCAGCAGCAAAATCTCGATACGCTCCTAGAAATGATCCTGCTTGTGGCCGAAGTGGAGGATCTCTACGCCAATCCTAATCGCCCCGCTAAAGGCACCGTCATTGAAGCCCATTTAGATCGGGCACGGGGGCCTGTGGCCACATTGCTGGTACAAAATGGGACACTGCGGGTCGGCGATGTTCTGGTGGCGGGTGCCTGTTTTGGTCGGGTTCGCGCCATGATTGACGATCGCGGGCAACGGGTCGAGGCAGCAACCCCCTCCTTTGCTGTGGAAGTCTTAGGTCTGGCGGATGTTCCTGCTGCCGGGGACGAATTTGAAGTCCTCAGCGATGAAAAAGCTGCCCGTGCCCTTGCGCAAGAGCGAGCCGCCGCCCAACGGCAATCCCGCCTTGCCCAAGCCGCAGCTGCCCGTCGCGTCTCCCTCACCTCGCTATCTAGCCAAGCGCGCGAAGGGGAACTTAAAGAACTCAATCTCATTCTCAAAGCCGACGTTCAAGGCTCCGTCGAGGCCATTTTAGCGGCCCTCAACCAGCTTCCCCAAGATCAAGTGCAGTTGCGGGTTTTACTGGCTGCCCCCGGCGAAATTACCGAAACCGATGTTGATCTTGCCGCCGCCAGTAGTGCTGTCATCATTGGCTTTAATACCACCCTTGCCTCAGGGGCACGCCAAGCGGCTGAGCAGCACAACGTTGATATCCGTGAATATAACATCATTTATAAGCTCCTCGATGATATTCAAGGAGCTATGGAGGGGATGCTCGAACCCGAACTGGTGGAGGAAGAACTGGGTCAAGCGGAAGTGCGGGCTATCTTCCCCCTCAGCAAAGGGGCAGTGGCCGGTTGTTATGTCCTCAACGGGAAGCTCGTACGCAACTGCAAAGTGCGGGTGCTGCGCCAGCAAAACGTTCTTCACACAGGCATCTTGAATTCGCTCAAACGCATGAAGGACGATGTCCGCGAAGTTGCGGCAGGCTACGAATGCGGTGTGCGCCTGGATGATTTCCAACAATGGCAGGAAGGGGATATTATTTATGCCTTCCAGACAGTAACAAAACGTCGTAGTCTTGGCAGCAGTAGCGATAAAAAGTGTTGATGAATCATAACTCTAAATTCATGATCAACCTGATGTGAGGAGGCCGCCGTGGGACTACAGCGTCGAACGTTTTTGCGCCGGGTGGCCCAGGGGATAGGGGCGATCGCGATCGCCGCTGGCAGTAAATTTCTGCTGACAAGCTGTGCCAATCAGGGAAATTCCCCCCCTAGCAGAAGAATCTCCAGTAATGGCTTGCTGACTCCCGGTAGATTGACTTGGGGGGCTGAGGATGGCTCTCCCTATGTCTTTTATGATTTTGCCGAGCCTAACCGACCGCTGGGCTTTGAAGCAGAAATTGCCAATGCGATCGCCCAACTGATGGGAGTGCAGTCTAGCCTAATTCTCATGTTGTACGATCAACTGCCAGTTGCACTTGCGGCCAACCAGATTGACTTCATCCTAAACGGCTGGGAAGTTACAGCCGAACGCAAAAACACTCAGCTTTTCTCTCAGCCTTACTACCGCTATGGTCAGCAAGTGGTGGTGCGGGCAAATGACACTCGCTTTCAAGAGTACACTGCCAACAGTGAGATTAGCCTAGAGATTTTGACGGGTATGAGAGTGGGAACAGGGATAGGCTACAAAGCGCAAGCAATTCTTGAAGAAGCCCCCAACCTTAAAGCCTATATCTATCGCGGAGCTGACTACCTAACCTACTTGCAAAGCGGTGCAATTGATGCCATTCTTGTGGATGCTCCCCTCGTCTCTTATCAAATTTTAGGTCAAGGGGTTGGTGCAACCAAGAATCCCACGTTGCGCCCTATTGGCAAACCCCTGTTTTTAAGTGATTATGTCATAGCATTCAATGCCAATAGTTCCAAGGGCAGAATTCTTAAAGGGGAGGTTGATCAAGCGCTAAGTATTCTCAAAAAAGATGGCACGCTGCGACAGATTTATGAGCGCTGGGGACTTTGGAATGAAGCTCAAGCAGAAATCGGTATTCTCTAGAGTCGGAGGTTTTGGGATACCTTATGAGTCGTTTCCGAAGAACCTTCCAAACCCCGTCACCACTTCCCCTCGCCCTCTCCAATATCTCTTGGCAAGGCTAGTTGGGCACTCGTCGCCATACCGTTAGCAAATCCAAGATCAAGAACCATCAGCAAAACCAGATATGGAGGAATAAACCAAGATGGGACTGCAGCGTCGAACGTTTTTGCGCCGGGTGGCCCAGGGGATAGGGGCGATCGCGATTGCCACAAGTAGTAAAACCCTACTCACAGCCTGTGCCGGCAATGTAGATTCGACCTCTGGAACCTCAACACTGGGTATCGTCTCCAGCAATGGCCTCCTCAATCCCGGTACATTGGCTTGGGGGGCTGAGGCCATCAGTGGTGCTCCCTACGTGTTTTATGATCCTGTTGATCCCAGTAAGTTGATTGGTTTTGAGGTGGAAATTGCCGACGCGATCGCCCAATTAATGGGAGTCAATGCCGTATTTGTTGCCACAGCTTATGATCAACTCACGGCTGCCCTTGCTGCCAACCGCTTTGACATGATTCTCAATGGCTGGGAAATCACTGCCGATCGCGAGCGGACTCAACTCTTTTCCCAACCCTACTATCGCTATGGTCAGCAAATTGTGGTGCGGGCTGAGGATCCCCGCTTTGAAAAGTACACCGCCACTAGTGAAGTAACCCTTGCCGATCTCGCTGGCATGACCGTCGGTACGGGCATCGGCTATAAAGCTCAAGAAATTCTTGAAAAGGAAAAAAACATTAAAACCCGTGCCTATGATGGCAATTTGCCCTTTGATGACCTTGCCCAAGAGCGTATTGATGCTGTAATGGTGGACTATCCAATTGTTGCCTACTACATTCTTGGCGCTGGTCCAGGGAGCACGGTCAACAATAGCTTGCGCCCAATTGGTATGCCCATTTTTTTGGATAACTATGTGATTGCTTTTAATAAGAACAACCCCAAAGGAGAAACTCTCAAGATAGAAGTCGATCAAGCCCTCGATATTCTCAAAAAGGACGGTACATTGCGCCGCATCTACGAACAATGGAAAATGTGGAATGATCAGCAGACTCAAATTGGTATTACTTAGAGCCAAATGTGCTGAACGACAGTTTGAAGGGACTTGATCGTATATTTAGTATTTAAGTATTTAAGATATCCCTGTATATTTTGACAGGAAAGATTCACTGCTAGCTGAAACTTTATTTTACTCTTAGTCTCACAAAAATTAACGACTCGATGTCGGTCGTAATCCACTGCCGTTCTTATATTATTTTTATGCGCACGACAAACATTCTATTCACCTGATCGTAGAATGGCTTGGTAGTCCCGTCACTTTAGTGCGGCGAGTGTCAATACATCCATTCAGCAGTTTTAATTGATGATATCTCTTCTGGGAAAATAGCTGACTTGTTAACGTTATCATGATCATCCCTAGGCTGCTATGCTTTTATTAAATTTAAGTTTTGGCAAAGTACTCGCTGTCTCGTGTTTTATGCGTTTTTGAAGGACAACTGGGAGTTCAGGTAAAGTATAGTCGCAAAGGCTGAGATACTTGAGAATGAAGTTGGCATGCACTAACCCAATAGCCAAGCCATCACCCGTTGACCAAGGCGAGTACCATTGAGACGATCAATTTCCCGCACACCAGTGGGGCTAGTGACGTTGACCTCTGTTAAATAGCCACCAATGATATCAATCCCTACAAAATAGAGGCCATCCCGCTGAAGAGCAGGAGCCAAGGTTTGACAAATCTGGCGATCGCGTTCCGTGATTTCGACGGCTGCCACCCGTCCACCCGTGGCCATATTGCCGCGAAATTCATCCCCTGTGGGAATCCGATTTACTGCCCCCATTGGTTCGCCGTTTAGGAGAATAATTCGCTTGTCGCCCTCTTTGGCTGCCGGTAGATATTCCTGCACCATTACCGGCAGTTGTCCCCGTTGGGTACTAATTTCAATCATTGAATTCAGGTTGCGATCGCCCGCCTGCAAAAAGAGAATGCCTTCTCCTGCTTTACCGCCCAAGGGTTTGAGCACCGCCATGCCCTGCTGCTGCACAAACTCACGAATGTGTTGCTTGTCCGCCGTCACAATGGTCTTAGGCATCACACTCGTAAATTGCAGGGCGTACATCTTTTCGTTGGCATGGCGCAGGCCCGCTGGCGAGTTGAGCACCAGCGTAGTTTTGGTATCCACTAAATCAAGACAGTAGGTTGCATAAAGGTAGGCGGTATTAACGGGGGGATCCTTGCGCATCCACACCGCTCGAAAGGTATTGAGGGGTCGCCATTCGAGGGCACCCGCCCGAAACCAGGGCTGGGGAATGTGCCACTGGCCAGCCACTAGTTGCACTGGCGATAGCTGAATCGGTGTTACCCCAGCCCATACTTGACCGTCGCGGATCAGCAGTTGGGAAATTTCTGTTACCCACACCTGTGCCCCTGCTGCCTGCGCTGCTTCCATCAATGCCACACTGGTATCGTGGCTAGGATCAAGGCTGGCGAGCGGGTCAATGATAAAGGCAATATCCACGGCCATTCAGCTAAGCTGCCGCTTGCAGGAGCATATCTAGGATCCCTTGTGCCTCCAGAGCGTAGAGATCATCGCAGCCACCAATGTGCTCGTTGTTAATGAAAATTTGCGGCAGCGATCGCCGACCATGGGCACGTTGTGCCATTGCTTCGCGGGCAACTTCGTCCCCATCAATCACGTACTCGATAAACCTAATCCCTTTTCGGGTCAGGAGTTGTTTAGCCCGAATACAGAAGGGACAACGAGACCACGTATAGATTTCAACGTTAGCCACGGCGCTACCTCTTTACAAAAGTTCACGTTGATTTCAGCCTAGCAAAAATTGGGGAGCAATATCGCCTCTCCCCTTTATTCCCTAAAAATAAAAATCCCTACAAATAGCTGGGATCCTGAACATTGCGAATTTTGCAGGCCTCAGCAATCCCGTACTGGGGGCGAATGAAGCGATCCATCTGCGCCACAAAGAAGCGGCGGTTCGCCATCAGGTGCTCTGGATTGGGATCATCCAAAGGATAGTAGAAAGCAGCACGGGTTGCCTGCAAAACGGCAGAGGTGACGGTGTACATCGAGTGCTGGAAGGCAATCCCTAGCTGTACCAAAATATCATCCTCACCCCGACAGTGTTGGTGGAAGTAATCTCTTAGGTACTGGGGGAGGAAGTGATACATATCCTGATGCAGCAGCGTTGGCGGAATTCCCGCCGTTCCCACAGGGAATTTATCAGCAAAGAGAATGCCATAGTGGAAGTCCACTTGATCTGTGGGGATTTGATTGGCTTGGGCATTGTAGGACTTGGTTCCTCGGAAGGGGGCTGTGCGATAAAAGACAGCTTCCACATAGGGGAAAGCCGCTTCATAAAGCCACATAAAGCCCTTTTCCTTAGGCACAAGAACATGCACCTCATCATCAATATAGACATGGTGATAGATAGGACGGCCGGCAGCAGCAAAAATTCCATTGACCAAGAAGTTCATGGCATCTTTGACGCTGGTAATGCTGCCCTCGTCGTAGCGATCGCTAATCTCAAAGAAGACCGCTGCCATCACTTCCCAAAATAGCCCCAGCACATTCATGTAGGTGGCTTGGCGCGCTTGCTCCAAAAAGAGATCCGGAAAGAGCTTGTACAGTCCCAGCAGCAGCGGGTTGCGTCGGAAGTAGGCACGAATGGCTCGGTCAGCTGCTGTTTTGTATTCCTCGGAATCAAGGTAAATATCGAGTTGCCCCCCCATGCGGTGCCACATCATTTTGCGGGCAAGATCCTCAGAAAACTCCATGTTGATGCGATCGTGCCAGAGGTGATGAAGCAAGCGAGGCATCTTTCTGGTTTCTCCCTTGTCAATAAATGCCATCAGTTCTGGATGGGCATGGGCAGGGCCGCGCCAAATCTGCAGATCTGCCGTATCGCCAGCGTAATGATTGGGCAGATCAAAGTATTCCTGGGTTGGGAAATACTTGAAGAAGGGAAAAGGATCAATAAATACCCGCTCACCAAGGTAGAGCAAATCTCGCCAGTAAAAGTCCATCGGAATGGAGTAGGCTTTGTACATGCCAATGATCTTCATTAGGTTCACCGGCGTGTCAGGAATGAGGGCACCCCCCGCCTCAAGGCGGTAAATGATATCGGCGAGGGGGTGATCTAGGGGGGGCAGTTGTGCCGAACTGGGACGCTCAATCGCTTGAATCATGGGGATACTCTCCTAACTATTGGGGTAAACTGGCCACAATTTCCTTTACACTCGGTATCGCCGCAATAATCTCGGCGCTGGTGGTTTCACTCCAACGCACGAGCCACGTGGGCTGCACACCCAAGACTAGAATCAACAAGCTCAGGACAATAGCAGGCACTTTTTCTGACCAAACCACCCGCGGGTAGTAGGCCGTCGCATTGTCAAGGCGGCCAAAACAGGTGCGGTTAATCAAAATCACAAAGTAAACGGCTGTCAAACCAGTGCCAACGACTGCAATCAGAGTGGGAATTGGGAACGTGCCGTAGCTGACTTGGAAGATTAAAAATTCAGCAACAAAACCCACCAGTCCCGGAATACCAGCACTGGCCATCCCCCCCAAGATTAAGAGGGCGCTGGTGGTGGGTAGGCCGCGCAGGGGATTGAGCAAGCCATTGAGCACATTCAACTCACGGGTGCCCACTTTGGTTTCAATGACACCTACTAGATAAAACAGCAGTGCCAAAATCAAGCCGTGGCTAATCATTTGGGCGATCGCCCCCACCATGCTCAGTTGGGTATGGGCCGCTGCCGCCAGCAGGACATAGCTCATGTGACCAATGGAACTGTAGGCCACCATCCGTTTAATATCCTTTTGAGCAATGGCAGCAAGGGCACCATAGATAATACCCACCGCCGCCAGGATTGCCAGCGAACCCGACAGCTGCCCCCAAGCCTCTGGAAAACAGCCTAGGGCAAAACGCACCAGCCCATAGGTGCCCAACTTTGCCAGTACTCCCCCAAGCAGAATTGCGGTTGGCGTCGCAGCTTCCACATAGGCATCGGGCAACCAACTGTGGAGGGGCACCAAGGGTATTTTGATACCAAAGCCCAAGATCAACAGCAACAGGAGAATTGCTTGGGTCGTGGGTGCCAAGCCGGCCATTTGGATATCGGCATAGTCAAAGCTAGGGGCGTGGGTCAGCCAACCCATTGCCAAAAAGGCAGCGAGGACAAGAATGCCAGAAACTGCGGTATAGATGAGAAACTTGATGGCGGCCTGTTCGCGGCGCTGCCTTCCCCAGATCAAAATCAGCAGATAAAATGGCACCAACTCGATTTCGTAGAAGAAAATGAACAAGAGTAAATTCTGTGCCGCCAAAGCCCCGGTAACCCCTGCATTGGCCAGAAGGACAAGGGCATAAAACAGGCGGGGGGAACTTTTTTCACCTGTGAACACCACCACGAGCGTCAAGAACGTCCCCAAGACAATCAGTGGTAGGGACAACCCATCCACACCAAGGGAATAGTTCAATCCCAAGGGCGATAGCCACGGCACAAATTCCGTAAATTGCAGTACTGTTTGCCGGACATCGAACTGCGTCAGCATCCACAGGGAAAGGGCAAAGATGGCAGTGGCGGTAGCGAATGCAACCGAACGTAGCGATCGCGCCGGTAGCAGCGGCATCAGCAGCGCACCGATGACGGGCAACACAATTAACAGCGTCAGCATAGGGCAAGAACCTCAAGGAATGGAGTACTAGGCCAGCAGTGGCCAACAAATGGCAATGACCAGAATGGCAACCCCCATCAAAATGGTGAGAAGATAGGCTTGGGATTGACCCGTTGTACTGTACTTCAGGCGATCGCCCCCTAGGAGTGTCACCACGCCAAAGGCATTGCCAGTGCCATCCACAAACGTGCGATCAAACCAAGCGGTAATGCGGGAAATCATATCCACTGCCCCCACCACTGTGGCTTTGTAGAGCTTCGGCGTATAGAAGTCGTAGGCCAGCAGATCCTGAACCGACGGCAGGGGAAACTGTACGGGTTTGGGAATTGCCTTGCCGAGATAGACCCATGCGGCTGTCCCCCAGCCTAAAAGAGCAGTCAGGATTAGCGCGGCTGCGGTGGTCAAGGAAGGATGGGTCCAAATCACCCAGTCAAATCGCCACATGAGAATTGGCAAGTGCAACACAAAGCCCAAATCAACCGTCATTGGCAAAATCATCGGCCAAAACACCTCGGGCGATCGCGCCGTCATGGGCTTAACCTCGCCGCCCCAAACAAGGCAGAATGTACGACCTAGACTAAAGGCCGCAAAGGTATTGATTAGCAGCAGTACAATGCCCACCCAAGGCAGTTGGGCAAAGGCCGTATCCAGTAATTCCGCCTGAGGGAAAAAACTTGCCAAGGGGGGTAAGGCCAGAAGTCCGACTGAACCAACGAGGAACGAGAGGCTAGAAATGGGGCGCCGTGACCACAATCCACCCAATAGCCGCAGATCTTGGGTAATGCTATTCCAGATAATGGCACCAATGCTCATCATCAGCAGTGCCATTGCCACCCCATAAGTGAGGATAAAGACAAAGGCCAAGCCCGGCTCCTTGAGACCGACAGCAATAAATACCCAGCCCATGTAGGCACTGACTAAATAGGAGAGAGCGCGCTTAATATCCACTTGGGCAATGGCAATGAGGGTCCCCCCCAACGCGGTAACACTCCCAATCACCAGCAAAGCCGTTAGAGCCACGGGGGAGAGACTGAGAACGGGGGTTAGCTTAACGAGCACCCATGCCCCCGTGGCCACAACAATGGCATTCCGTAGAATCGAAGCAGGAATTGGACCTTCCATGGCTTCATCCAACCACAGGTGCAGTGGGAACTGGGCACATTTGCCCATAGGCCCAGCAATCAGAGCTAGGCAAATCAAGGTAATCAGTAGGGGATTCACTTGAGCGGTAGCGGCCCAAGCCGCTAAATCATCGTAGTTCCACGAACCCGCAAGGGGATAAATCGCCAACACCCCCATCAGCAGCACCAAATCTCCCACCCGTTTAGTGAGAAAGGCATCGCGGGCACCCGTAACCACTAGGGGTTGATTAAACCAAAAACCAATGAGTAAGTAGGTGGCAAGGGTCAAAATTTCTAGCACCACATAGTTAAAGAACAGGGAGTCAAGGAGCACTAGAGCAGCCATCCCCCCTTCAAAAAGAGCTAAGAGAGCAAAAAACCGCGCCCAGCCCCAATCCATCTCCATGTAGCCAACGGCAAAAACCTGAGCCATTAGGTTCAAACCCGTGATCAACATGAGAGCCGTGGTCGTCAAAATAGAAATCTCCACGGGAAGGTCAAAGTGCAGACCCGCGACATCGAGCCATGTCCAATGCACAGACTGCGGCGGTTGGTTGGCGATCGCTACCGTTGCCAGCAGGGCATGAACAAAGGAGAAAAATGTTAGCAAGATATTTACATAGCCCGCTGGACGAGGTCCTGTCTTGCGAGTAATTGCCGGTAACCAAATCAAAGACAGCGCCATTCCTGCCAGCGAGTAGAAAGGTACAAGCCACACCGTGTCCGCAAATGATTGCAACATAAACACTGCTTATGCCTATGGATAAGACTAATTAGATTTAATCTTATCTATGAACGACACCGTACTTGACCGCGGCCAAGAATAAAATTGCATCAATATTTCTTATTGCCTAGATAAACGGCAACGACAGCCCTTGTCACAAGCCTCAAACCTTTAAGGTAAATATCAATACTTAGGGGACAATCTGAAACGTCACTCGTGCGGTGTAGCCCACATAGCAAAAGTTACCCTCGCCCCAGTCTGGGTCGGCATCTAACTCAACACGCACTTGACTTTGACGCGGGTAATTTTCGGGAATGGGGATCACCTGATCATCTCCAGGATTGAGCCGCCCCAAACCCGAACGAATGTTGCTAACGGTTCCCCACAGAACCTTCCCTTTGTTGCCATAGAGTTCAATCTTTGCCTTAGTGCCCGGATGGATCAACCGCAGAGATTGCTCATCCACAAACACATCAATCCAACGCCGTTGACAATCCAGCAATTGCAAAATTTGATCCCCTTTCCCCAGAAACATGCCCGGCCGCGCCTCCACCCGCCAGACATAGCCAGCAATGGGAACAGGCACCTTCACCACCCTGCGCTGCGCCACCTCCCGCTGTGCTTGGATAACCTGTCGTTGTTGGGCAGCGATTTCCCGTTCAATGCCTTTGACAATCGCCTGCTGTTCACCAATCTGAATTTGTAACTCTTGTAGCCGTAGGCGGGGGTCGTAGTTACTGCGAGTATTGCGCAGTGTCAGCCCCAATTCAGCAGCACGGGCATCGGCTTTTAAAGCCTCAACGGTGCGAGCCACAGCTTCCATTGCCCGTTGGCGAGCAGCCACTTGGGCTTGGCTTTGCTGTAATTCTGTTAGTGCTGCATCTGCTTGGGCTTGGGGCACTGCTCCCTGCTGCGCCAACTGACTAAAGCGCTGGTAGTTCATTTTTGCTAGGTGATAGCGCGCTCTGGCATCGGCAAGATTGGCCTTAGCAGCCGCGAGTTCTGCTTGAGCAGCCGCCACTTGGCGCTGGGTTTGCTCCACCTCAAGCACCTGTTGATTCCGTTCATCCTGTTGGGCAGAGGCAAGGAGTTCTTGCAACTGAGCCAGCTTTGCCTGAGCGGCCTCCAGTTCGCCGCGGCGGCGTTCTAGCCATTTTTCAACTTCTCGGGCGTTGCCTTGGCTGACATAGTCATTTTCTATGAGGGCTAAGGGGGCATCTGTGGGGGTGATAAACTCGCCTACCTGCGCCCTCAGTTTCTCCAACCGCCCTTCCTCAGGAGCACGCACATTCACAATCACCCCATTGATAACGGCATCCCGACTGCGGACAGTTGTCAAGTGGCGGTAGAGAAACACGCCGGCAAAGGTGAAAATGCCACAGCCTACCGCCAGTACCAGTAGATTGGCAAGGAGCGATCGCCGTAGCTTCAGTTGTTGAGTTAATGACACCTGATTTTCATTCTGCACCAAGGGGGAACTCCGACTCAAATTGGACACAGAAATTGAAGTGGGCTTTTTCATGGGAAGCTCACAACAGGTTAGTTAAAGTTGATAAAACCAGCTCTTTTTGCATAACTGATGAGTGAAAACCTTGGTCTAAAAACACCTTATGTTCACCTCACAACTAGACGTTAAAAAGATATACTTTTACTGTTTAATCTAAACACGCAAATAGCCTTTTATTATCCTAAGC
>NZ_JARJMS020000101.1:0-5065 GCF_029335995.1 Thermosynechococcus sp. Uc | reverse complement strand
CAGCGGTACAAGGGTAGATGCTTTCGGGGGAGGAGGCGGAGGAGCCAGTTGCGGGGTTTCCGTAGATTCTGGCAAAGGGGATGGCATCACTAGGGGGAACGGGTTGGATTCCCTAGGAGAAGTGACAACCATCGAAGCTGGTGGCATTAGCCAGCGTTGAGTAACAAGGGTGAAGGCAGCAACCACGCCCACAGCCACCGCCGCACTTTTAATCCAGATTGGCATTTGAGCAAGGCTCGATTGGGCGCGTTCCACTAGTTCTGGCAAGGGCTCCATGACGGCAGACCAGTCATCGAGAACGGTCACTAAATCGTATAACTCGGTCAATTGCAGCAGAATCACCCGCCCATCGGGTAGATGCAATTCATGTTCGAGGGGCGATCGCGACTGCAAAACAAAGCCCTCTCTGGCAACTGCTGTCGGTGTTTGGTGATGACTGAGAAAACTCTCAATATATTCGTTGACCAACGTTTTCAGTTGATAGAGCTGGCGATCGTTGCCCTCAAATCTTAGTTTTTCTCCGACAGCCAGTGTAAAGTGGAGCGATCGCACCGGTGCACGGTGTAGCTTCTGAGTGAAGGGCAAAAACTCAGCAGCAACATCCAGTTGGCAGGTGAGCTGAGAATAGCTGAGGGTGGTACTCATTAGACATCGGAATGGGGAAACAGGATGGGCAATTCAGGCGCTGGTGTAGGTACTGGTTCAGGTTCCACCAAGGAGAGGGAGGGGGTCACGGGAGTAGTGCGTTCTAGGAGGGTAACCCAGAGACGACGTGCCCCTTGGGGCGTACTGGAAAAGAGTAAATCTACAAGTAAATCTAAAGCCAGTTGTGCCAATCCAGTACCATCGCTACTGTTGTTGGCTATTCGCTCTTGATACAAGCTAGTGAAGCGGTGAATGTAATCCCTAAGAAGCGGATCTAAATGAGGGGGGCAACCTTGGCTGGTCTGCTGTTGCCAGCGTTCAATGGCAGCGCGGATGGTCTGCCGATGCTGCTGCGCTAAACGGGTACAGATCAAAGCTAGGGCACGGGCTTCATCCATATCCAATTTGCGCCCTCCAGTGCGACCTCGCCGCAGGGGACTCAATTGCCGCAGTCGCCACAGCCCTACACGATTGGGCAGATAGGCTTTGAAACCCATTGCTTCTGCCAATGTCAATATCTCTGCCGAACCCACCTGCGCCACAGCTTCGAGACTCAGCAAAATTAGATCAATTTGTGCTTTGATGGGTAGGGAAGAGACCATCATGCCACCTTATACAGCAGTTAAACCCAGCATTGCTCGTAACGTAAGAGCTACAAACGTCAGCAGCCCTGCCATTAAGCTAATAAGAGCGATCGCGCTCAGGGGACGCTTAAACAGGGGCACCAATGGTTCGATGACATTCCACACTACTCCTAATAAGACGGTAACAAAGTAGCGTTGGTAGCGCAGGACATTTTCCCAAAAGCCATCCATTGATTGCTGCTCCTAAGTTAGTGACGCCAGTGAGCCTGCAGTTGCTTTCATGATACTACTTCAGCGGAGGCTCTAAGGAAGCCACGCTCTCAGCCTATGCCACAGGGATATAACTAGACGGCAGTACAAGACCCTCCTTCTTCTCGACTGCATGGCTTAGTTCTTGATCAGTTCGTTGTAACCGCTCTAATAGACTGCGGGAAATAAGATGGGCGCTCTCAAATATCTATTGCTCTTGTGAGTATCTATTGCCATTGTGCAACAGCTCTTTTCTCAAGGAAAAATCATCTTCCGTTTATTCTGTTACAAAGATTTTACAAATATTTGTTAAAGAATTAAATTACTTGTTATTGTCAAGTATAGTTATACTTGTACTTCAGAGGCTGCTTCCTGCACTAGAGCTTCCTATGGATAATGAAGCAAATACTGAAGATAGGGTTATCCTGCCGTTGCTGGAGCGGTGGGGCTATCAGTCTTCTGAGTATCAAGCAAAGCCTCGGCTCAAAGAGGGGTACCCAGATTTTCTGGTGACATTACCAAGAGTGGGCGATCGCCCCCTGAACTATCTGATCATCGAGGTAAAAACTCCGTCAAAATCGCCACTGACAGGAAGCCAGCAACTGCGCAGATATATGGAAGCTGCCCATGCAGTTTTTGGCTTACTCACCAACGGACGAGAGTACCAATTGTTCTATCAAAATCCTCTCAAGGCACCGCTTCAACAGGTAAGATGCGCTTCAGGTCTGCTTGACAAAGAAACTCTTCAGAGACTGTCTAAAATTTTGCACCGCTCCACAGCGTCTGCTTTGGTGGCTGCTTTAACCCATCGACAGCTAGAAATCTATCGTCGTTTTGAAAAAGGACTTGCAAAGAATTTTTCTAGCCTCTCAGTTAGTTCTAAAGCTTCTAATTTTAAGGAGTCATCCATGATCATTACCGTCTTCAATCACAAGGGGGGGGTTGGTAAGACAACCCTGACCCTGAACTTGGGTGCCGCTTTTGCTAGTATGGGAAAGCGCGTTCTCCTGATTGATATTGACCCACAGTCAAATCTAACGGTTGGCGCCGGTATTGACCCCCTTGTAGATGTAGAAGAACAAGGCAGGAAGGATATTGTTGACCTATTGCTAGAGCCAAAAGTGAGTTTACAAGATGTGGTCTATCAAAGAGAGTGGGGCAACCTGCGCCTTGATATTGTTCCTGCCCACATTCGCCTAGCTGATAAAGAACCCGAACTTGTTGGAACAATTGATGTTGATCGGGTGTTGAAACGAAAGCTCAAAGATCATGGCTACGATATCGTGCTCATTGATCCGCCCCCCGCCTTTGGTAAGGTTAATGCCATTGCTTTAATGGCTTCTGATGGAGTACTGATACCTAGCCAACTTGCCCCCTACCCTATACGGGCAATAGAGTATGTTTTAGCTCGCCTTGAGGCCATCAGTAATGCAATGGAAACTCCACCTCGGCCCCTTGGAATTGCTGTGAATATGTATAACCGCAAAACATCCGCAGCCAACTATGAAATGAAGCAGAAGTTGTTGAAGATTGTTGAAAAAACAGCTCATACAGGACACGCAGTGCCAATCTTACCCGAATCAACATGGATTGCCAATCTAGTGGTGATGTTGCGTGCCACAGAGTTTCAGCAACCGATATTCAGTAGAGCACTTTATGAAAAATTAAGTAGAGCAGACAGAGAATCAATTGATTATTTAATAACTTCATTTGAAAATTTAGCTCGCTATCTTTCTAGTCAGTCACTATAAGAATATGAGTCACTCAAATCTCATCTCAAAACATCTCAGACCCCATCGTGCAAATCAGGGTCAAATTCATATTGATTACCTGAAAATACCAGAAAATTATCCAGAGGACTTATGCTCCACTTCGCCTCACCTTATTCATGAGTATTTGAAACAGTATAAAACTAACCTCACACCCCTCATCATTCGTCCGGTGACCACATTAGAAGGCGACACAGAGTATGAGGTTGTTTTTGGTAAAGAGGTGGTTGAATTTGCCCGTGAATTGGGCATCAATCAATTGTGGGCATCCAGGATTGAACTAGAGGATAAAGAGATTCCGGCCTTTCAAGAAAGATTAAAGTCTATTTTGCAAACAAGTTCCAAAGATGGTAATTCTTATGCACAAAAATCGGAGAGAGACAACTTAGTTAACGAAGACTCTCAACTGGTTGTAAAACTGTTGAATGAACTTCAGAAAAGCTTAAATGAGCAAATTCAGTCTATTGTAGGACAGCTCCAAAAAATTAATTGGGAATTAAATGAACTCAAAAGAAACTTGAGCGAGTTACAACAGCCTGTTACTAAATCACAGCAGCGTGTGGCAATCAACACCTACAAAAACGCTGAGAATCTTACTAAGAGGGTTCCGGGATTGATACTTGAAGAAGCTCAAGTCATCACCCAGCAAAATCAACAATGTAAAAAGTTTAAATCTGTGGACGAACTGAAGAAAATTGCTCCGTCAGGCCGCTGGGATGAAGTTAGCCTCTTATTTTAAGTAGAGCCTTTTGGCAATACACCCCTGTGATTAATTTAACTAAGGTTTAGGTTTAGGAAGCTGACCCCTAGCAACCAATAGCTCCCATGCCTGCAAAACGGCAACTAAGTCAGAGGCAAGGCGGTATTCATTGGCTTCAGCAAAACGCACCGTTGCGGTGGGGGTAGAGACGAGATTAATAGGCACAGGTTGCTCTAAGGGTGTCGGTACAAAATCAAAGCCATTGAAGCGGTCAAACCGGCGATCGCTCAACAGTTGATTAAACTGGCTGACTTGAGCAGTGGTCACTGTGCGCAGTGTGCGGCTGAGGGTTTCCCCCCGCGCAGTTGTTGTTTGCTGGACGATCCGACCGTCCTCGTAAAGCAGGGTCGTTGTCACTGAGGGTAGGCGGTTCCCAAAGGGAGCGCTCTGCCGAATAACGCGAAAACTCACACCCTCAGGAAGGGGAGGCGGCAACGCTTCTGGACTCAGAAGTTGAGGTCGTTGAATCAGGATGCCAATCATCCGACTCCCAGCGGCATCCCAGAGAATGAGGGAACCACTTTGATTGGTGCGATAGACCCACTCTTGGGGATAGGGGGCGTTGGGGTTTGTCAAGGTAATTTCCCAGCCAGGAGTCAAACGCTCGGCACAATCAACCCGCAATCCTCCCAAGCCCAAACAGGCATCAGACCAAACCTTGGGCTGAACTTGAACTACACTAATTTGATCCGGTTCCTCACCAAACTGCTCGGCAGCGATCGCGATCGCCCGCGTGATGATCTCTGGCGCTGGTGTTACTGCTTGAACCACAAGAGGCGCTGCTACTGCCAAAAGGTATGTCCAACCATTCATTAATATAGTCTCTAGCCTTTGACCATCATAAAAAAAGACCGCCTCTATAAAGAGGCGGTTCCCTTAACTAGAACGCTAGTTAGAGTTGCCCTGAGAATTAGCCATTGATGCTCGGAGCAATCATGGCCACAGGAGCAGACTCAGCACTGGCCAAGTCAAGGGGGAAGTTGTGAGCGTTGCGCTCATGCATCACTTCTATTCCCAAGTTGGCACGGTTGATGATGTCAGCCCAGGTGTTGATCACG
>NZ_JARJMS020000087.1:0-23864 GCF_029335995.1 Thermosynechococcus sp. Uc | reverse complement strand
GCGGTTAGCGATGTACCGCTGTCATTTGTTTGGGAGATCGCCCACATACGTTCCATTGAAGCCTGCATCTCTGCTGCTTCTGGGGAGCAGCAAAAACTCACAGAGACTTCTGCCAAATTAACCTGCATCCGTTGCTCGCTCATCGGCTCTGTCTAAAGACATTGTTGTATTGTAAAGGCATCTGATCACTCAAAAGATTGCTCAGCCTTTTGGGGAAGATCTACGCTGTGCTCCACCAGATATTCATAGCGGAGTCGTTCAAAACTCCGTTCACCGTAGCGATCGCTAATGTGCTCACAGCAGCACTGGATGGCAAACTCATCCAGTTCTTCCGCTAGGACGCCGTACAAGTCCTCAAAAACCTCTGGCGTCACGCGACAAAAGCGGGGGCGAGTCTCATAGATGCGACAGCGGCGGCTGAGGGGTTCAAAGTGAATACACCAGCCATCGACACCAATGAGGGATTGGTAGAGGGCAAATTCCTCTTCACTAAGAATAGTCGCTACCTCTGGGCGATCGCTCAACTCAAGGTAGCAACAAGCACCGCACCCCTGCATACACTGCCATTTTTTCATAGTTTAAGATCATGCAATGGTTTCTACGGGCATTGGTGCCTCGACGGGCACTTCCTCTAGCCAAATTTGATCACTGCGGGGATCAACACGACTTACCCGCACCAGCACGCATTCTCCCAAGTTGGCTTGCCGTTGAAAGCGCATGGCCAGCTCTATTCCCAAATCTTCTAAAAGGATTAACCCCAGCCCCTCCTCAGGCCGCAACCAACGCAGCAAAATTCCCCGCCACACTTCCTCACGATGCCGCCGCAGGTATTCTAAACACCAATAGCGGTTGGTTTGCCGCTCCACTAAAGAAGATTCCTGAACCGAGGAGAGCAGTCCCAAGAGAGTTTCATTGAGTTGTTCGGAGGTCAGGGGCGGCGTTTCCCCTCGCAGGTAGGCTTTAATCTGACGGTGCGCCAATAAATCTGTGTAGCGACGAATCGGGGAGGTCACTTGGCAGTAGGCATCAAGGCCAAGGCTAGCATGGGGACTCGGTTGCGTAGTCATCTCACTGCGGGGCATACAGCGACGAATGGCACAGTCACGTACCATGCCAGCGGGCAATTGTAACAACTCCTCCTCCGAGGGCAGTTCCGGTGGGGATTGGCTGCGAAAGGGCAGTGGGATTCCCTCACGGGCACCAAAATGGGCAGCCACTTCACCGGCTAGAATCATCATTTCCGCCACCAACTGGCGCGCGGGTGAGTCGTGAAGAGGCGAGATTTCCACCTCTTCATTGGTTACTTTAATGTTGGGTTCAGGAATACTAATGCGAATCGCTCCCCGTTGCTGTCGCCACTCACTCCGCCGCAGTCCCCATTGAGCAATCGCCAGCAACTCCGCTTCGCCAGTGACCCCCTGCTCCAAAATCATGTCCACATCGTCATAGCTGAGGCGATAGGTGGGGCGAATCCAACTGGGGCAAATTTCGTACTCCAAGACCTCGCCGCTGTCGGCCAAGAGAATGCCAAAGCTGAGGGCACAACAGGTTTGCCCTGCCACCAAGCTCATCGGGCCTGTGGCCAGCTCCGCGGGAAACATGGGAATCATTCCCGTCGGCAGATAGATGGTTGTGGCGCGGCGGCGAGCCTCCAGATCTAAGACATCATCCACCATCACCCAGCGGCTGGGATCGGCAATGTGAATCCACAGCTTTTGGCGATCGCCAACAATTTCGAGGCTAAGGCCATCGTCAATTTCTTGGGTACTTTCGTCGTCAATGGTATAGACCTTCAGATGGGTAAGATCGCGGCGCAAGGGAGCGTCAATGTCTGTAGGGGGGGAGGTGAGGCGTTCATGGGCCACAGCAAGTACCTTGGCAGAAAATTCAACATCAATTTGACTACGGCGCAGGAACAGATTTTCGTGCTCTGACCAAAGGCCAAGATCCACCAGCAGTTGAAAGGCTCCCAAGGGCTGGGTGGGTCGCTTCAATTCACTGAGTAGGTCAATGGCTGCCTGGTGCTGGGCACTGGGTTCAATGGCTATAGCATAACGTTCTAACTGTTCAAGGCGCTTGCGATCGCTGGCGGACCATGCCACCGTTTCCCCCTTAAGCGCTTGGGTCAAATGTTCACGGAAGCTGACTTCCTCCGCCAAGCGTTGGGCTTCCCGCTCACTTTGATATTTGAGTTCTGCCACCTGGGCAGCCGGTCGAGGCTCGTAGGTTTCTCCCTTGAGCTTGAAATAGAAGCGATCTTCACTCAGAAGATAGTGAGCAGCGTAGCAGGCCACCGGCGATCGCTCCGCAAAAAGCAGCTCCGCCAGATCTGCTGGAGTAATGGTGCGGTTTTCCTCACGGAGAATTTCCCATGCCACCTCTAGGCTGTCGGTGTCTAGGAGCGGCTGCACTTGCTGCCAAAAGGCGGGGATCTCCTGGGGACGAAACCGTTCCTCAGGTACTGTAAAGGTCAGTTGGCGCGGATGAATTGTGTGGGCTTGCAAATGTTGATCAATGGCAATCCAATGCTTTTTACCTTCGGGCCGATCAATAACCGCCAAGCGACGCTGGTTATTAACCCGAAATTCAATGAGGGTGCCTTTCTCCACGGCTGCCGTGCTGTACCATAACTTGATAATTATAGTTTATTGCCTCTTACTGAGCAGCAGGGGATAACCACAGTAGCGCTCCAAAAGGACAATGGCAACAATGTCATCAATGGGACGCGGGGGCAGGCGCAAACCCTTGGGAATCAGCCGCTGCCACCCTTGGGGCGCAAAAAGTTGCCAATAACGATCGCGCGCCTCTAGGGTGCTATTGCGCTCATCCACAGCAATAACCTCTACTGCTAAAACCTCTTGAAGTTGGCGCCGCCATTGCCTTGAAGTGGTTTGATTGCCCATAATCACTTGTTCAAATGGATAGACTGCATGCCACTCTTGGACACAGGCGATCGCGCGATCGCTGGCCACCACTTCGTAACACACCACCTCTTGACCGAGGGCAAGGGCTAAACCACACTTGTCCCGCCCCGGATCAAATCCCAACAGATACCTAATGCGACCCATTTCCGTCATTTGCTAGAGTAGACAAAGTATCGAATTTGGAGCGATCGCCCTGTGAGCCTACCCGCTGCGACCATCCGTCGTCTGTTGAATGTACCGCAAGTTTCTAGCGCTTGGGTGGGTGGCGGACGCAGTCTCGACAAGATTAACGACCGGGTCTTTGGCGCTGCTTGGCTCGATCCCGAAGATCAGGCGATACGCAGCATGGAGCTTAGTCAACTGCCGCCAACTCCAGAACACCTAATGCGGCTATTGGTAGAAGCCATCGAACACCCCCGTCATTTTGAATGTGAACCCTGCCGTCCCCACACAATTATCGTTGATGACCGCGAGCTGCAATTTTTCCTGCGTGGCATCGTTGCCCCCCTCGACATTCAGGTGGAGTATCAAGCCCATATTCCCCTCCTTGACGAATTTTTTGAATTCATCACTGCCACAACAACAGACAATGCCGAGGATATAGAGCTACTCCCTCGAGAATACATTCCTCTTTACAAGCAAAAGGTCAAAGAATTGGCGCAACTGGACATCTGGCAGTGTCTAGACAGTATTATCCCCCTTAAGATCCACTGTGAAGCTTGGGACTCCCCCACCCTTTTTGCGGTACTGGTTAACCCCCAAAGAGCCAACCACGACTTTGGTCTGCTGCTCTACCGAGGCGAAGAGGCTCTGCGCAATTTTTGGCAGCAGATTGATCAAGAGTATCCCTATATTGGCGAAGACGACGATGAACGCCTAGAAAGAGCCATTCTGCGCAATAATTGTCTTTTTTTGAATTTTACTCAAATTAATCCAGAAGATTTAGACGACGATCTATTTTTTGTCCTCAACGGACAGCTTTACACCATTGACCCTGGAGCCATCCATCCTTTAGAAGGGATGCGCCCCTTCTACGCCCCCGAAGAAGCCGAAATGGTCTATGTGGCGATTGAGGCTCTGATCAAATTCTGGAAGAAAACAAAAAAGCAGTTCGCGCAGGGGAAGTACCCTGAACTTAATTTAAGGTTCAAGATTCCTTCGTCCTGCCATTTTGCCCTTAGCTATGAGGTGCAAGTGGCAACGGTGCCAGAGATGGTGTCAAACATTGATGATAACTCTGAGGAGAGCAACTTAAAATTCCACATCCCCATTGATACGGAAGCTATTCCCGAGCAAGCCTACATCCTCTTTAAGTTGTTTTCCCCTGAAGAGCTACAGAAATTACCAACAGTCGTCTCTTACTATCAACGGGGGGAGATTCCAAAGGGGTTTCAGGGCTATCCCGTGTTGACAATTCAAACTAAAAAAACAGCAGCGGGGGCGCTTGCTGCCAGAATTGCTGAGGAGGGCGGTATTCACCATCTGACCGTCTTTCCCCCCTCAGAAGCTGAGCAAGTAGTCATACTCCTTGCCCAAACCAATGCCAATCATCTGTGGCTTTTGGATACCTTTGACCCCGAAAACGGCTTACTGCTCCTTGACTGGATTAAGGAGGTCAATGCACTTGAAGGCGCCTGTGGTCTTGCTGTGGCCTACGGCATGACGGGCAAAACGCGGATGCAGCCAACCCTCAAGCAAATTGTGGGATTCTTTGAAACGTCCCTTGTCTTTAGTTTTGTGGACACCCAACGTCCACCGACCCCTCAGCCTATTGAGATTGCCAAACGCTAAGAAACTGCGCATTCTTTACAGATTTTACTGCTTCAGGCACGGGGCGATCGCGCCACCCAGCCGGAGGAATTGGCCGAATTTATTTTGGCTACTGAGCAATTTACGGTACTCAACGGCTTTGAGTGTGCTGATTTTACGCCTGATTGTGTTCAAGGTTTTGATGCCCTCTTTAGAGGTGGCTCCAGTGATGCCACAGTGCTCAAGAAGCCCTTCTATGGCTTTCAATTTCATCCAGAGGTGGACGATCGCGACCTGATTGCGCGGATTACTCCTTATTGCGATCGCTATTAATTAACACTGCGGAACTGGAAAAAGTGAAGCAAACAGCCCCTGCCACTCCCTACGCTAATCAGTTGATCCGTCGCTTTGTTGAAGTCGTGCTGTGCCACTCCGCCAATTGTGTTTGAATCTCTACAAGTTGCTCCTCTAGGGTAGTGCTTTGCAGCCAATAGATCCCCGGTTCTGCCCGAAACCACGTCCGCTGCCGTTTGGCAAACTGTTGGGTGTGCTGCACTGTAAGAGCAATTGCCTCTTGGAGGGACACTTCTCCGCGTAGATATTGGCGCATTTCGCGATAGCCAAGGGTATCTAAAAGGGGCAGTTCATCACCGTATTGCGCTTGGAGCTGACGAATTTCCTCTAGCCAACCCATGGCCAGCATCTGGTGGGTGCGTTCTGCAATTCGTGCCTGCTGTTGCCGGCGATCGCCCCCCGTGAGGGCAAAGTACCAAATTGGATAGCAAGGCGGTTCGCGCCGCTGCTGCTGGCTCAAGGGCACCCCTGTTACATAATAGACTTCCAAGGCGCGCAGGGTACGCACTTGATCGTGGGCATGGATGCGCCGTGCCGCCAGGGGATCCACCTGTTGGAGCCACTGGTAGCATTCCTGCTGCCCCAGAGCCATCAACTGCGCCCGCAACTGCGGTTGCGGTGGGACTTGGGGCATCGTTAGCCCTTGGGTAATACTGCGGATATACAATCCTGTGCCTCCCACTAACAGAGGCGTAATTCCTTGGGCATGGTAGTGGGCAATCAGGGCTTGGGCTTTGGCCTGGTAAATAGCTAGAGTCAGAGTGTCGCGGGGGTCACAAATATCAATGAGGTGGTGCAGCACCTGCTGTTGCTGGGCTGGAGTGGGCTTGGCGGTGCCAATATCAAAGCCTCGGTAGACTTGACGCGAGTCAGCACTCAAAATAACGCTATTCAATTGCTGGGCAAGGGCGATCGCCAGTGCCGTTTTGCCTGTAGCCGTTGCCCCCCCAATTACAATTAGCCCTACATCCCCCACTCAAATACAGCCTGAAAATTTCCTAGAATCGCCTATAACCCTTATGTGCTAAAATTTAGGTCAGATTTGACATTTAGGCAAGCAAAAACGCATTTGCCTCGATTCTATAGCAATTAGGGAGTTGCCATGACCGCCGAGTATTCCTCTGCCCAATTGCGGGTGCTCAAAGGCCTTGAACCCGTGCGGACACGACCGGGGATGTACATCGGCAGCACTGGCCCTAAGGGACTCCACCACTTGGTTTATGAAGTTGTGGACAACTCCGTTGATGAAGCCTTGGCGGGGTACTGCTCCACCATTTTAGTGCAGATCAATGCCGATGGCTCTGTAACTGTCACCGATAACGGCCGCGGCATTCCTACGGATATTCACCCTGATACGGGAGTCTCTGGGGTTGAGACGGTAATGACGGTGCTCCATGCGGGGGGCAAATTTGGCGATGGCGGCTACAAAGTCTCAGGGGGGTTGCACGGAGTAGGGGTCTCCGTAGTCAACGCCCTTTCTGAGTGGCTAGAGGTGACGGTGTGGCGCAATGGTTTTGTCCACTATCAGCGCTATGAACGGGGCGTTCCCATTACACCTTTGCAAAAGAGGCCCGATCCTGAGGAACGGCGCGGTACGTCAGTGACCTTCTTTCCCGATCGCCAGATTTTTACAGAAACGATTGAATTTGATGCCAAAGTGCTCATGACACGGCTGCGGGAACTGGCCTATCTCAATGCTGGGATTCAGATTAACTTTCAGGATTTGCGGGTCACCCCTCCTCTGGCTGAAACCTTCTGCTATGAAGGCGGCATTCGTGAATATGTCCGCTATATGGTGCAGGAAAAGGAACCTCTCCACCCGGAGATTATCTACATTCAGGGGGAAAAAAACGAAGTGCAAGTGGAAGCAGCTCTCCAGTGGTGTGCCGATGCCTATAGCGAAAACCTCCTTGGCTTTGCCAACAATATTCGCACCATTGATGGCGGTACCCACATGGAGGGGCTAAAAGCGGTGCTGACACGGACGCTCAATGCCCTTGGCCGCAAGCGCAACAAACTCAAGGACAACGATGCCAACCTTGCCGGCGAAAACATTCGCGAAGGCCTGACGGCAATCATTTCTGTGAAAGTGCCCAACCCCGAATTTGAAGGACAAACAAAAACCAAGCTTGGCAACACGGAAGTGCGGGGCATTGTCGATGCCATTGTGGGGGAAGCCCTAACTGAATACCTCGACTTTCATCCGACGGTTACCGACGCCATTCTGGAAAAAGCCATCCAAGCTTTTAATGCGGCTGAAGCAGCACGGCGGGCACGGGAAATGGTGCGTCGCAAGTCGGTGCTAGAGTCTTCAACACTGCCAGGGAAATTAGCGGATTGCAGTTCCCGAGATCCTGCTGTCTCCGAGATTTTCATTGTTGAGGGGGATTCTGCGGGGGGGAGTGCCAAACAGGGGCGCGATCGCCGCTTTCAAGCAATTCTGCCACTGCGGGGGAAGATTCTCAACATTGAGAAAACCGATGACGCCAAAATCTATAAAAATAATGAGGTGCAGTCCTTAATTACTGCCTTGGGTTTAGGCATGAAGGGCGAGGAATTTGATCCTACGAAGCTGCGCTATCACAAGGTCATTCTCATGACGGACGCAGACGTGGATGGTTCCCATATTCGCACGCTGTTGCTGACCTTTTTCTATCGCTATCAGCAGGAATTAATTAACCAAGGTTTTGTCTATATTGCCTGCCCTCCCCTATACAAAGTGGAGCGCGGACGACAGCACTTCTATTGCTATAGCGATCGCGAGCTACAACAGCAAATTGCATCGTTCCCTGAAAATGCCAACTACACCATTCAACGCTTTAAGGGCTTAGGGGAAATGATGCCAGAGCAGTTGTGGGAAACAACAATGAACCCAGAGACGCGCCTTCTCAAACGGGTGGAGATCGAAGATGCGGCTGAGGCCGATCGCATTTTCACAATCCTCATGGGCGATCGCGTAGGACCGCGCCGCGAATTTATCGAGACCTATGGTCCACAGTTGGCACTAGAAAACCTCGATATCTAAACCGACCCCCAGAGGAGATGTGCTATATTAGCTGTAGTTTGGCTGCGACGTTGGTGACTGCCAATATTGTTTTGTGATCTACAACTGCAAAACATTTGGGAATCAACACTGTGGGCGGCAGTAAACTGGCCTTCGAGCCAGAAACTTCTAAGTCTGCAGTTAGCATTCCCCCCTAGTCTTTACTAGGTCATAAACTGAGGTAAAACGGCGTCGCGGTTAAACTTTTCCTGACCATGAGCTATCGTTACATTCTCCTGTACAAGCCCTATCGGGTGCTGTGTCAGTTTCAGGATCAAAAGGGGCGAGCCACCCTCAAAGATTATGTGCCTATTTCTAATGTCTATCCCGCTGGCCGCCTAGACTATGACAGTGAAGGATTGGTACTTCTTACGGATGATGGCTGGTTACAACACCGCTTGACCGATCCCCGCTATGGCCATCCGCGCACCTACTGGGTTCAAGTGGAAGGGGAACCGACGCCAGTAGCCCTGCAACAGCTCACAGAAGGGGTAGTCATTCAAGGCTACCGTACGCGGCCAGCAATTGCTGAGATTCTCAATCCAGAGCCGCCCTTACCGCCGCGGAATCCCCCAATTCGTTACCGCCGTCATATTCCTACGCAGTGGCTCAGCTTGACCCTGCGGGAAGGTCGGAATCGTCAAGTCCGGCGCATGACAGCAGCGGTAGGATTCCCCACACTGCGCTTGGTACGGGTAGCGATCGCCCACTTGCAATTGGGTGACCTTGCCCCCGGCCAGTGGCGGGAACTCTCTCCCCAAGAGCGGCAAGCCCTTCGGCAGATGTGTGGTCAGCGACCCACTCAATGTGCTTAGTATTCTTTAACAATTTTGAGGAACTATATTAAGATTAGGTAACACTTACTATTTGCAACAGCGCTACATTGATTGATGAGGTCGTCCCATGGGACAGCCGTTTTTTAATAAGATTGGTCGTCCGTGGCTAATTGGGGGAGCGATCGCCATCGGCTTGGGAAGTTTTGCACTGAGTCTCAACTACTGGACGCAACAACAACGCGCCAATGAAGAGCGAGCAATTCAAGCTGCTTTGGCTCATCCAGTGAGCGATCGCATTACGGCATTGGGTCGCTTGGAACCTGAAGGGGAAGTGGTGGCCGTCAGTGCTCCCTCAATGACCGAGCGGTTAGGGCAGCTCCTAGTGCGCGAGGGCGATCGCGTGGTTGCCGGTCAGCCCCTTGCCTATTTAGACACTTATCCAGAGCGCAAGGCAGAGCGAGACTTAGCAGCAAGTCAATTGCAGGAAGCCCGCCTGCGCTATGACGCCGAAACTCGCTTAGCCCTTGCTCAAATTAATGAAGCACAGCGCCGTCGCGATCGCGCCAATGAACCCGCCATTGCGGCTATTCAAGCTCAACAGGCCACGATTCAGCGCATCCAAGCGGAACTAGAGACCGCCAATCGTGAGTATCAGCGGTTTGCCCAACTCTTTGCCAATGGGGCAATTTCTCAACAGGATTTAGATGACCGCACCGTTCGCGTGCGGAGCTTACAGGAAGAATTGCGCAACGCCCAAGCCAACCTCGTTCGTTTGCAGGAGGAACGCCGCACAGAACTCGCCACTGCAAATGCTCAAGTGGACGCTGCCCAAGCCAATCTTGAACGAGTGCAAACCCAAGTGCAACTCCTTTCAGCAAAACGCAATCTGCAACTAGCGGAAGCCCGCCTTGAACGCACGATTATTCGTGCCCCCCAAAATGGTCGCGTGCTGCGGATTCACACTAAAGCAGGAGAGACCATCAGTGAACGGGGCATTCTTGAACTCGGCAATACTGACCAAATGTATGCCGTTGCTGAAGTGTATGAGACCGATGTGCCCCGTGTCCATGTCGGTCAACGGGCTGAAATTCGCAGCAGTGTCCTAAGGACACCAATTACCGGGCGCGTTACACGCGTGGGACTCTTAGTTGCCAAAAACGATGTCACCGATACCGACCCTGCCGCTAAAACCGATGTGCGGGTTGTGGAGGTCAGAATTCGCTTAGATAACAGCGAGCCAGTGGCGGGTCTGACCAATATGCAGGTGGAAGTGGCGATTGATCCCCGCTGAGGTGCACAGATGATTTTTGCGATTCCCTTGGCTTGGTTGCAACTCATTCGGGAGCGGATTCGCCTCTTGGTGGCGATTGCCGGCATTGCCTTTGCCGTGGTGCTAATGCTCATGCAGTTTGGCTTTCGCGATGCCCTTTTTAAGGCGGCAGTGCGCTTCCACGAGAGCCTCAACACCGATATTGTTCTCATTAGTCCCCAATCCACGGCACTGATTGCCATGCGCAGCTTCCCTCGACGGCGACTCTACCAAGCAGCGGGTTTTGAAGGGGTGGCGTCCGTTTCTCCCCTCTACCTCAGTTTTGGTCTGTGGCGCAATCCCATTAATAAAAGTACCCGTCAACTAATGGTGATTGGCGTGGATCCGATGGCGGTATCTATTTCGGTATCTGATACCCCCCACTGGCAGGATGCCATTAAACTAGCGGATCATGTCCTTTTTGATGCCCAATCCCGCGCTGAGTTTGGCCCAATTCCAGAGCTATACCGCCAAGGGGAAGAGGTGACCACCGAAGTTTCTGGCCGCAAAATCACCGTAGCAGGCCTATTTCGCATGGGCGCTAACTTTGGCGCCGATGGCAATTTACTCACGAGTGACTTGAACTTTTTGCGTCTCTTTCCTGAACGCAATCCCGGTCTAATTGACGTGGGTTTGGTGCGGGTGCAGCCGGGGGTGAATACCAAGGCACTGGCACGGCGGATGAAGGCTGCTCTGGGGAATGATGTCTTGGTCATGACCCGTGAGGAGTTTGCTGAGTTTGAACGCAGTTACTGGGAAAAGAGTACCTCCATCGGCTTTATTTTCTCCCTCGGCGCCTTGATGGGTTTTATTGTTGGCTCTGTGATTGTTTATCAAATTCTCTACACCGATGTCACGGATCACTTGGCGGAGTATGCCACCCTGAAAGCGATGGGCTATCGCGACGTATTCTTCTATGGTGTGGTGATGCAGGAATCGTTGATTCTTTCCTGTATGGGCTATATTCCGGGGTTTATTGTTTCGTTTCTACTGTATATCCTCATTGCCAATGCCACATCGCTGCCAGTTTGGATGACGGTGGAGCGAGCAAGTTTAGTGTTTACACTCACGGTGCTCATGTGTACTCTCTCAGGGGCGATCGCCATGCGGCGAATTCAACAAGCCGATCCTGCGGATATTTTTTAGGAGGGTGTTATGGAGCCGGTGATCCAGATTCAAGGCCTCAATCACTACTTTGGTCAGGGGCAACTGCGCAAGCAAATTCTCTTTAATCTACATACTCGCATTGAAGCGGGTGAGATTGTGATCATGACGGGGCCTTCAGGATCGGGAAAAACGACACTTTTAACCTTGATTGGTGCCTTGCGATCAGCTCAAGAGGGCAGCCTACGAGTACTTGGTCAAGAGCTACGCAACGCCACCAAAAAGCAGCTGATTCAAATCCGGCGTCAAACGGGCTACATCTTCCAAAGTCACAATCTGCTCCATGCCTTGACCGCTCGCCAAAATGTGCAGATGGCATTGGATTTGCAACCCCACCTGAGTCAACAGGAAGCCCGAGAACGGGTGGAAGCAATGCTCTGTGCTGTTGGCCTTGGCGAGCGCCTTGACTATTATCCCCATGAACTGTCGGGAGGGCAAAAGCAACGAGTGGCGATCGCTCGCGCTCTTGTTGGGCATCCCAAAATTGTTCTTGCCGATGAACCCACGGCTGCCCTCGATAAAAAATCTGGTCGTGATGTGGTGGAAATCATGCGTGCCCTTGCCCGCGAACAAGGCTGTACCATTTTAATCGTAACGCACGACAACCGCATTCTCGATGTCGCCGATCGCATTATTCACATGGAAGACGGCCGTCTTGCGGAAACCACAATTGGCGTTTCTGCCTAACTTAGATAGGAACAGCCAGCGCAGCGTGAATCCCCTGAGGAGATTTGCAACTCTACAGCGGACGCTACCGATTTTAGACAGGGGCGATCCGCCTCAGTCGCCAGGTCTTTGGGTGCCTTTATAATCAAAAAAGCTGAACTTCATAACACAGCCGTGTACATGGCCTCCCCTACCCTATCTTGAAGGAGCACCTGAATCGGTTGTTGAAGTTGCCAATGGTAGTGCCGCCTCCGATCTGCATGGCAAACTAGATGTGTATGGCTGCTGTAGTCTCCAAGAATATCTAGCCTGAATTTTCACCGCTATCTCAAGAAGGAGGCAACCTAGCGCCACTAAGTGGCCGATGTTTACCTTTATGGCTACACCGGCTTGCTATTCACCCCTTGTGCTAGAAGCCTTGAAGCTTTGCAAACAGGATTGAGGGCGCGATCGCCCAAATAACCGTTCTATGCTATGGTCATAGGTAGCGGCTTGCAAGCGCAGCAGTGGCACTTGTCAACTCTTTTCGATTCCAACAGCTTCATCACGCCAAAGGTCTCCGACGGCAGTATTTGCCGTAAGCGGAGCTTTTGGCATGCTTGACAAAGTGATGCCTCTTCGCTTAAGATGCAAGATCCGCGTTTTAGCGATACCCTCTAGAGGACATACATGGCTAGTAATCAGATTTACACGCCACCCGCTTTTACTTTGCCAGACCTTGTCGAGATTCAGCGGGCCAGCTTCCGATGGTTTCTTGAAGAAGGACTCATTGAAGAGCTAGAGAGTTTCTCCCCGATTACGGATTATACCGGCAAAATTGAGTTGCACTTTTTGGCCAAGGACTACAGACTCAAGGAGCCGAAGTATAGCGTTGATGAGGCCAAGCGGCGGGATGCCACCTATTCAATGCAGATGTATGTCCCGACCCGCCTCATTAATAAAGAAAATGGCAATATCATTGACCAAGATGTATTCATCGGCGATCTGCCCTTGATGACAGACCGTGGCACATTTATTATTAATGGTGCCGAACGTGTCATTGTCAACCAAATTGTTCGCAGTCCCGGTGTTTACTACAAATCAGAAACCGACAAAAATGGTCGCCGCACCTACAATGCCAGTCTCATTCCCAACCGAGGCGCTTGGTTAAAGTTTGAAACCGACAAAAACGATCTGCTTTGGGTACGCATTGACAAAACCCGTAAGCTCTCAGCACATGTCCTTCTCAAAGCCTTAGGCCTCACTGATAGCGAAATCCTAGAGCGGCTACGTCACCCAGAGTACTACCAAAAAACCATTGAAAAAGAAGGCAAATTCTCTGAAGAAGATGCCCTCATTGAACTGTACAAAAAACTGCGCCCAGGGGAGCCACCCACAGTTTCAGGTGGACAACAGCTACTGGAGTCGCGCTTCTTTGACCCCAAGCGCTATGATCTTGGTCGGGTCGGTCGCTACAAGCTCAACCGCAAGCTGCAATTGAATATTCCCGATACGGTGCGCATCCTCACCCCAGAGGATATTCTAGCGGCCATTGACTATCTGATTAACCTAGAGTTCGATCTGGGCACCATTGATGACATCGACCACTTGGGGAACCGTCGTGTACGTTCGGTGGGGGAATTGCTGCAAAACCAAGTGCGCGTTGGCCTCAATCGCCTAGAGCGGATTATTCGCGAGCGGATGACGGTGTCTGACACCGATTCTTTGACCCCCACTTCGCTAGTGAATCCGAAGCCCTTGGTAGCGGCCATTAAGGAATTCTTTGGCTCCAGCCAGCTTTCCCAGTTTATGGATCAAACCAACCCCCTTGCGGAACTTACCCATAAGCGGCGCTTGAGTGCCCTTGGCCCAGGGGGGCTTACCCGTGAACGGGCAGGCTTTGCAGTGCGGGATATTCACCCTAGCCACTATGGTCGCATTTGTCCCATTGAAACCCCTGAAGGTCCCAATGCTGGGCTGATTGGTTCCTTGGCTACCCACGCCCGCGTCAATGAGTATGGCTTTATTGAGACGCCCTTTTATCCCGTGAAGGATGGCCGCGTTCTCAAGGATCAGCCGCCCGTCTATATGACCGCTGACGAAGAGGATGACAAACGGGTGGCCCCAGGGGATGTGCCCACTGATGAAAACGGCTACATCCTTGGGGATGTGGTACCTGTGCGTTATCGCCAAGATTTCACCACCACCACCCCCGATCAAGTGGACTACGTGGCGGTTTCGCCAGTGCAGATTATCTCCGTGGCCACATCCTTAATTCCCTTCCTAGAGCACGATGATGCGAACCGTGCCCTCATGGGGTCCAACATGCAACGGCAGGCGGTACCATTGTTGCGTCCCCAGCGTCCTTTGGTGGGGACAGGTCTAGAAGCTCAGGCAGCACGGGACTCTGGGATGGTGGTCCTCAGCCAGACCAATGGCGTTGTCACCTATGTGGATGCTAACCAAATTCGCATTAAGACCGATAATGGCCCTGAGATTAGCTACACGCTGCAAAAGTATCAACGCTCTAACCAAGATACCTGCTTAAACCAGCGACCGATTGTCTTTGTCGGCGATCGCGTCCAAGCAGGACAAGTGATTGCCGATGGCTCCGCCACCGAGGGGGGTGAACTTGCCCTTGGCCAAAATATTCTTGTGGCCTATATGCCGTGGGAAGGCTACAACTACGAAGACGCAATCTTGATCAGCGAACGGCTGGTGCAAGAGGATGTCTATACCTCCATTCACATTGAGAAGTATGAAATCGAGGCGCGACAAACCAAACTTGGGCCTGAGGAGATTACCCGCGAAGTGCCCAACGTCTCTGAAGATGCCCTGCGGCAATTGGATGAAAACGGCATTATCCGCATCGGTGCCTTTGTAGAGGCGGGCGATATTCTTGTCGGTAAAGTTACTCCCAAAGGGGAATCGGATCAGCCCCCCGAAGAAAAACTCCTACGTGCCATCTTTGGAGAAAAAGCACGGGATGTGCGGGATAACTCCCTGCGGGTGCCCAATGGTGAAAAAGGTCGCGTGGTTGATGTGCGCGTCTTTACCCGTGAGCAGGGGGATGAGCTGCCGCCCGGTGCCAATATGGTGGTGCGGGTTTATGTGGCGCAGAAGCGCAAAATCCAAGTGGGGGATAAAATGGCCGGTCGCCACGGCAACAAAGGGATTATTTCCCGAATTCTCCCTGTAGAGGATATGCCCTTCCTGCCCGATGGCCGTCCTGTAGATATTGTCCTCAATCCTTTGGGGGTACCCTCGCGGATGAATGTGGGGCAAATCTATGAGTGCCTGTTGGGCTGGGCTGGCGCATGCCTAGGTCGCCGCTTCAAAATTACTCCCTTTGATGAAATGCATGGCAAGGAGAAATCCCGAGAAACAGTTCATGCCAAGCTGAAAGAAGCCAAAGAAGTCACAGGTCAAGATTGGGTCTTTAATGCGAACGACCCAGGCAAAATGGTGGTCTATGATGGCCGCACCGGTGAACCCTTTGACCGCCCGGTAACAGTGGGGATGGCCTATATGTTGAAGCTGGTGCACTTGGTGGACGATAAAATCCATGCCCGCTCTACTGGCCCTTACTCCTTGGTGACCCAACAGCCCCTCGGCGGTAAGGCTCAGCAAGGGGGTCAGCGTTTTGGCGAAATGGAGGTGTGGGCACTGGAGGCCTATGGTGCTGCCTATACCCTCCAAGAGTTGCTCACGGTGAAGTCCGATGATATGCAAGGACGCAATGAAGCCCTCAATGCCATTGTCAAAGGTCAATCGATTCCCCGGCCGGGCACGCCAGAATCCTTTAAGGTGCTGATGCGGGAACTGCAGTCCCTGTGCTTGGATATTTCCGTGCGCAAGGCCAGTATTCCCAGCTTTGATGACGATGGGGAAACAAAACCTGACCCCGAGGTGGATTTGATGGTGGATGCCAGTCCTCGCCGCACGCCGCCACGGCCCACCATTGACTACAGTGCCCTTGATGATGCAGACGACAAAGAAGGGGCAACGACATTCTAGACGCGCGGCACCTATTCAGCTTGTTGGGGGCGATCGCCCCCTCAAACCATTCATCGCCAAAGGATTTGTGAGTTTATGCCCAGAATTGAGCAACGCTTTGATTATGTAAAAGTGTCCCTCGCGTCACCGGAGCGCATCATCCAATGGGGTCAGCGCACGCTCCCCAACGGTCAAGTAGTGGGCGAGGTCACTAAACCAGAAACCATCAACTACCGTACGCTCAAGCCGGAGATGGATGGCCTCTTCTGCGAGCGAATTTTTGGTCCTGCCAAAGATTGGGAGTGTCACTGCGGCAAGTATAAGCGGGTGCGCCATCGTGGCATTGTCTGCGAACGCTGTGGCGTTGAGGTCACCGAATCGCGGGTGCGGCGGCATCGCATGGGTTACATCAAATTGGCCGCCCCGGTCACCCATGTGTGGTACCTCAAAGGGATTCCCAGCTACATGGCCATCCTACTGGATATGCCGCTGCGGGACGTGGAGCAGATTGTCTATTTCAACTCCTATGTGGTGCTCAATCCCGGCAATCACCCGGCTCTCAGCTACAAGCAGCTCCTGAGCGAAGATCAGTGGCAGGAAATCGAAGAAGAGCTCTACAGCGAAGACTCAGAGCTAGACGGCATCGAAGTGGGCATTGGGGCTGAAGCTATCCAACGCCTGCTTCGGGATTTGGATTTACAAGCGGAGGCCGACCAGCTGCGGCAAGAAATCCTCAACTCCAAGGGGCAAAAACGCGCCAAGCTGATCAAACGGCTGCGAGTCATTGATAACTTTATTGCCACTGGCGCAAAACCGGAATGGATGGTGTTGACGGTGATTCCCGTTATTCCACCGGATCTACGGCCAATGGTGCAATTGGATGGGGGACGCTTTGCCACCTCTGACCTCAATGACTTGTACCGCCGCGTCATTAACCGCAACAATCGCCTTGCCCGTCTCCAAGAAATCCTTGCGCCAGAAATTATTGTCCGCAATGAGAAGCGGATGTTGCAAGAGGCGGTGGATGCCCTGATTGATAATGGTCGTCGCGGGCGCACAGTGGTGGGTGCCAATAACCGTCCCCTCAAGTCCCTTTCGGACATTATTGAGGGCAAACAGGGGCGCTTCCGCCAAAACCTCCTAGGGAAACGGGTGGACTACTCGGGTCGTTCGGTAATTGTGGTAGGGCCAAAGCTGCAAATGCACCAATGCGGCTTGCCTCGGGAAATGGCTATTGAGCTCTTCCAGCCCTTTGTGATTCACCGCCTGATTCGTCAGCAAATTGTTAACAACATTAAGGCGGCAAAGCGGATGATTCAGCGGAATGACCCCCAGATTTGGGATGTGTTGGAGGAGGTGATTGAGGGTCACCCCGTGTTGCTCAACCGGGCACCGACACTCCACCGTTTGGGAATTCAGGCCTTTGAGCCAATTCTAGTGGAGGGGCGGGCCATTCAGCTGCACCCCTTGGTGTGTCCTGCCTTCAACGCAGACTTTGACGGTGATCAAATGGCGGTGCACGTGCCCCTTTCAATTGAGGCCCAGGCGGAGGCGCGGATGCTAATGTTGGCCTCGAACAATATCCTGTCGCCGGCCACAGGCAAGCCAATTATTACCCCCAGCCAAGATATGGTGTTGGGCTGCTATTACTTGACTGCGGAAAATCCGAAGCTGCCCGACTATGGCGATCGCTACTATGCCAACTTCCAAGATGTGGTCATGGCCTACGAACAGGGACACTTGCCCCTCCATGCCTTTGTCTGGGTGCGCTACGACGGTGAGGTGGATGATGGCAACAGCAGTGAACCCCGGATTACAACCTATGAAGATGGCTGCCGTTTGCTGGAGTACCCCCTGCGGCGGGTCAAAGAGGATGCCAACGGTCAACTGATTTCCCAGTACATCCGCACCACCCCCGGTCGCATCATCTACAACCAAACGATTCAAGAAGCCCTAGCCAGTTAATTTGGGAGACCCCAACACCATGACTGAGAAAAAGCCTGTTTTCTTTAACCGCGTTATTGACAAAAAAGGTTTGCGGGATTTGATTGCTTGGTCGTTTAGCAACTTTGGCACCGCCCGCACAGCGGAAATGGCGGATAAAGTCAAAGACCTTGGTTTTCGCTATGCCACCCGCGCCGGCGTTTCCATCAGTGTGGATGACCTGCTTGTTCCGCCGAAAAAACAAGAACTCCTCGAAGCAGCAGAAAAAGAAATTAAAACCGCCCAAGAGCGCTACTCACGGGGGGAAATTACGGAAGTAGAACGCTTCCAGAAGGTGATTGACACTTGGAACACCACTAATGAAGAGCTCAAAAACGAAGTGGTGCGCCATTTCCGCAATACCGATGTTCTCAACTCCGTCTATATGATGGCTTTTTCTGGCGCACGGGGGAATCTCTCCCAGGTGCGTCAGTTGGTGGGGATGCGGGGTCTGATGGCCAATCCCCAGGGGGAAATCATTGACCTGCCAATTAAAACCAACTTCCGTGAAGGGCTGACGGTGACAGAGTACATTATTTCCTCCTATGGCGCCCGCAAGGGGTTAGTGGATACAGCACTGCGGACAGCGGACTCTGGTTACTTGACCCGTCGCTTGGTGGATGTCTCCCAAGATGTGATTATCCGCGAAGAGGATTGTGAAACGGAGCGGGGCATTACCTTGCGCAGTATGAGGGTGGGGGATAAGGTACTAGCGCTAGAAGACCGGCTCTTGGGTCGAGTGGCGCTCAATGATGTCTGCCATCCCGAAACGGGCGAAGTGCTGGTGGCCAAAAATCAAGCTATCTCCGCCGATCTGGCGAAGAAAATTGTCAATGCTGGGATTGAAGAAGTGGTGGTGCGATCGCCCCTCACCTGCGAAGCCACTGGCTCTGTTTGTCGTCTCTGCTACGGCTGGAGTCTTGCCCATGCCAGATTGGTGGATATGGGAGAAGCCGTGGGAATTATTGCTGCTCAATCCATTGGCGAACCCGGTACTCAGTTGACAATGCGCACGTTCCACACAGGGGGTGTGTTTACGGGGGAAGTGGCGCGCCAAGAACGTGCGCCCTTTGCTGGCACTGTGGAGTACAGCAAGAAATTACGGGTCCGCCCCTACCGCACCCGCCACGGCGACGATGCTTTTATTGTTGAAACTGCCGGCCAGCTCCAGCTCAAAGGTGATCAGCAAACCCAAGAGTTGGAACTTCCCCAGGGGGCGATTGTGCTGGTGGAGGATGGAGAAACCGTGGAAGCGGGTCAACTCTTGGTAGAGGTGGCTCAAGCCAGCCGCAGTGTCCGCAAGGCGGTAGAAAAAGTGACGAAGGATGTGGCCTCCGATTTGGCGGGTCAAGTGAAGTTTGTCAATCTTGAGGCCGAAGAGAAGCGCGATCGCCAAGGCACAACCACGCGCATTGCCCCCAAAGGTGGCTTGATTTGGGTCCTCTCTGGCGAAGTCTATAATCTGCCCCCCGGTGCTGAGCCGGTCGTTAAAAATGGCGATCGCATCGAAGCCGGTACTGTGCTCGCAGAAACCGTGGTGAAAACAGAGCATGGGGGCGTCGTGCGTCTTCCAGAGCAACAGGACAGTAAAGGGGGGCGCGAGGTGGAAATCATTACCGCCTCGGTAATGCTCGATAAAGCCAAGGTGCTCAAAGAAACGCAGCAAGGCCGCGAGCACTATATTATTGAAACTGCCACTGGCCAGCGTTTTTCCCTGAAAGCCGCTCCTGGTACAAAAGTGGCCAATGGTCAAGTGGTGGCCGAACTGATTGACGATCGCTACCACACTATCACTGGCGGTATTCTCAAGTACGCCGACATCGAAGTGGCCAAAAAGGGGAAAGCCAAACAGGGTTACGAAGTCCTCAAGGGGGGAACCCTGCTGTGGATTCCCGAAGAAACCCATGAGGTAAACAAGGATATTTCCCTGCTGATGGTGGAGGACAACCAATACGTCGAAGCGGGCACAGAGGTGGTCAAGGACATCTTCTGCCAAAACAGCGGTGTCGTTGAAGTCATCCAGAAAAACGATATTCTGCGGGAAATTATCATCAAGCCCGGTGAACTTCACCTTGTGGATGATCCAGAGGCCGCACGACTAAAGCATGGCACCTTAGCACGTCCCGGCGAAGAAGTCCTCCCCGGCCTTGTGGTCGAAACCCTCTCTCAGGTGGATTATCTTGAGGACACACCTGAAGGGCCGGCAATTTTGTTGCGCCCCGTCCAAGAATTTAGTGTTCCTGATGAGCCATCGGTTCCCAGCCAAGATTCCAGTGATAGCTCAGGGCAATCCATTCGCCTGCGAGCCGTACAGCGGCTGCCTTACAAACACGATGAGCGGGTCAAATCTGTTGATGGGGTTGATCTACTGCGGACACAATTAGTCCTTGAAATTGGCAGCGAAGCACCGCAACTGGCTGCGGATATTGAAATTGTAACGGATGAAGCGGATCCGAACGCCCAGCGCCTGCAACTGGTGATTCTTGAATCCTTGGTGATTCGCCGTGACATTGCTGCGGATCAAACCCAAGGCAGTACGTTTACTTCCCTTCTTGTCAAAGATGGCGATCACATTGGCCCCGGTGCCGTGATTGCTCGGACAGACATCAAGGCTAAGCAGGCGGGTGAAGTGCAGGGCATCTTGCGCAGCGGTGAATCGGTTCGCCGCATTCTGGTCGTTACCGACAGCGATCGCCTGCAGATCGAGACTAACGGGGCTAAACCCACGGTCAAAGTTGGCGATCTCGTGCGTCCCGGCGATGAACTTGCCAAGGGAGTGACTGCCCCAGAAACAGCGGCGGTAATGGCAGTCGCCGATAACCACGTCACCCTGCGCTTAGCCCGTCCCTACCTTGTCTCGCCAGGGGCAGTGCTGCAAATTGAAGATGGTGACCTTGTGCAGCGGGGGGATAACCTTGCCCTGTTGGTCTTTGAGCGAGCGAAAACGGGTGACATCATCCAAGGGTTGCCTCGGATTGAAGAACTCCTTGAAGCGCGCCATCCCAAGGAAAAATGTGTGCTGGCTGTGCGCCCCGGTACTTGTCAAGTCACCTACAACAGTGACGATAGCGTAGATATCAAAGTCATTGAAGAGGATGGCACGATTCAGGAATACCCTGTTCTTCCTGGCCAAAGCCCCTTGGTGGTGGATGGTCAAAAGGTCAATTTGGCTGACCCACTCACCGATGGCCCTGTGGATCCCCACGACATCCTCTCGATTTACTTTGAGTACTACAAACCCCAAGGGTTACTCAAAGCCGCCCAAATTAGCTTTGAAAAGGTGCAGTCATTTTTGGTCAACGAAGTGCAGTCGGTGTACCTGACCCAAGGCATTGAGATTTCTGACAAGCACATTGAGATCATTGTCCGCCAGATGACCTCAAAAGTGCGAATTGAGGATGCCGGCGACACAATTTTGCTGTCTGGTGAACTGATGAATTTGCGCCAAGCAGAGCAGGCCAACGAACCTATGGCACTGACGGGGGGCGCCCCTGCTCAATACACCCCCGTCCTCTTGGGAATTACCAAGGCCTCGCTAAATACCGACAGCTTTATTTCAGCGGCCAGTTTCCAAGAGACAACTCGCGTGCTGACAGAAGCCGCCATTGAAGGCAAGTCCGATTGGCTGCGGGGACTCAAGGAAAACGTGATCATCGGCCGTCTCATCCCCGCAGGCACTGGCTTCAACAGCTACGAGGAAAGTAGCAATGGCAACGAGGAGTGGGAAGAAGGTGAAGAGCGTTTGGGACAAACCCACGTGATTACTTCTGAACCGGAACCTCCATCCATGACCATCAATCCTGCGGCTGACCTCGGTGAGGATGTCCTGATTGACGACGAAACTGCGCCCCACGTGATTGAAAAAATCACTGGACGAACTCGCGATTTTGAATTTGCCAGTAGTGATGCTGAGGATGAGGAGGAATTCGCAGAGGAGGAGGATGACTATGGAGACGAAGAGGAGGAAGATACCTTCTAACTAGAATCTCCCCAGCTCTAAAGAAAGCTACGGTAGGACTTGGTACCAATTTAGTCAGCATCCTAGGACAGGCTCAAAGGTGCACTTGCCGTAGCTTTTTTAGGGCAGTTTCGGAGCATACCCAATGGCAGACCAAGTTTTTGCGAAGATGCTAGAAACCCTTGCCATACCCTAAAATTGGCAGTGAAGGGGTCAAAGTAAAAATCACAGTTTCATGCCTGTTTCAGCGTATTCCAGCCTCAGGGCTGATCAATTTCGTCATCCCCGCGATCGCGAGGCCACTCAAGCACTCCAGCAACTGCCGGGGTTAGACATTCTCGTGCGATCGCTCCTAGGATCGGTAGCGGAGCAGGCATTTTACCTTGAAAATATAGGTAGCAGTCTGCGCCTAAGTGAGGAGCAACTTCCAGAGATTTACAGTCTCCATCTTGAGGCTTGCCGTATTTTGGCCGTAGAGCCACCGCAGCTTTACCTCAAGCAACATCCTGTGCCCAATGCCTACACCTTTGCTATGCGGGGCAAGCAGCCCTTTGTGGTATTGCACTCTTCTTTGGTGGAACTGCTGACGCCACAGGAATTGCAAGCAGTGCTAGCCCATGAGTTGGGGCATCTCAAATGCGAACATGGGGTGTATCTAACAATTGCCAACTTGCTCCTTTTTGCCACTAGTCAACTTTCGCCTTGGGGCTTGCTCCTAGCGCAGGGATTGCAAATGCAATTGATGCACTGGCTGCGCTGTGCTGAACTCACCTGCGATCGCGCTGCACTGTTAGTCACCCAAGACCCACGGATTGTGGCCTCGGTGCTGATGAAACTCTGTGGCGGCTCGCCGCAGTGGAGCGATCGCCTGAATCTGGATGCTTTTATTGCCCAAGCACGGGAATATGACGCTGCCGATCGAGGTTGGTACAGCCTTTTCAAGGAAGTGCAGACCAGTCAACTCACCCACCCTCTACCCGTGCTGCGGGCACGAGAGATTCTTGATTGGGCGGAAACCCAGCAGTACGATCGCCTTGTCCAGCAATTGCACCCTGCTCAGCAATAACAACGACCAAACCCATTCCCTATCAACCCCTTCTGCTGCGCCTTGCCCATGGAGCAATTGCAATTTTGGCACTCCTTGCTCTTGTTTCAGGGTTTTGGGTCTATAACACCTACGATGGCCGCTGGGGATCACTGCCCCTACCAAAGGTTGCCGATATTCAAGGCCTCCACGGTACGATTGGCCTTGTCCTTTTATTGCTGTTTCCCTTCTTTGCGCTCTACTGCTTTCATTGGGGCGATCGCCGACTATTGCATAAGAAATCTTGGGCGCAACTTTTCCAAGGGAATTGGCACGCTTGGCAACGGTTGGCCAATACCCTAATGCTGGTGGCCGTCACGTTTGCCCTCGTCACTGGGCAGATGATGCAGAGGAGTGGTTGCCCACAGGCGAGCTAAATCGAAGCTGGTACTTGGCTCATTTAGGGGCTTGGAGTGGGGTGCTACTGAGTTTGCTGTCTCACCTCCTTCTGGGAGCAAAGGCGGGGGGAGGCCACTTTTGGTTTCCATAGTCAGTTTTGCAATCCGCCCAGAGGATCGGTGGGTCAGGAACTGGTGGCGGGGTGGTAGGCTCAAACCTGCCAATCAAGTGTTGCTTGGTCTAGAAATTGTTGTTTTGTTGGGGAGTGTGGCGGCTGTTGTCTTGCCAGCTGTCATAACTGCTCAATAATGCCCCGCAGGCGATCGTAGTCGTCTTTTAGGAGGCGATTGAGATACTGTGCTGCCGCCACCAGCCACTGGCGATCGCGCTGGCGGAGGTGATACAAAGAACGCAGGGTTGCGGCCACTAAGGCATCTCCAGGGCCGTAGTGCAGGGTCAACAGCGTTCGCAAAAAGGTCAATGTTTCACTAAAGGCAATCACTTCCTCAGGAGGACAACTATAGACCTGCTGGTGCATTT
>NZ_JARJMS020000072.1:0-13403 GCF_029335995.1 Thermosynechococcus sp. Uc | reverse complement strand
GGGGACTTTGGCGCCAATTGCTTTTTGGGGAAATAGCGATAGGGGGAGGTGTAGGCGCGATCGCCCACATGGGACAGATCAGGAATTTCGCTATTCCATTCAGGCCGACGCTTTAATTGAGGGGCTTCCAAAATCGCCAGCAAGCGGCGACTTTCCTGCTGTATGTGATGATCGGAATGCCGTTGGAGTTGACGACAGAGGTTCACGGCTGCCCCTTGATTGCCAGCAGCACTGTAGGCAATCACTAACCAGAGGCTGATTTCCCCCGATTGGTCGGCATTTCCTTCCGCCAGCGCCGCAGCCTGTCCTAAAAGGGCAATGGATTGTTGGTAGTTTCCACGTTCAAAGGCCTCTTGTCCCTGCTGAAAGAGGGCAACTGCTCTATCCGTCATGGTTCAAATAAGGAAGTGCTGTCGGGCCAGCGGGAAGCAGTAGCTTTGCGTTCTTAGTTTAAACTGATCCCTCTTCTGCGACAACAATGAGTCCCTTTTTGATCAGGGCTTGCAGGTCAGCATTGTGGGTTTTGCAGTTGCGCCAGCGGCGTTCATCGACATTTTCATTGCGACCCGGCTGGAGGGTCACTGGCCCAAAAAAGCTATCAAAGGTCATGGACTGTTCTAGGTGGCTAATTACGGTGAGCATGGCAGTAGAGGTTAGACAGACTCCCTATTTTCAAGATAAAGCTACAGTGGATCTACTGCCGAGTTGAGTGCTGTATGATTCCTACGCGGTTGAGTCAAGTCGGGATGGCGATCGCCCTAGGGGCACTGACGAGCTGTTCATTTTCTTTGCCAAATCGCACCCCTCCCACCTCCAATACTGCGGCATCTCTGCCTCCCCTTGCCGCCACGGATCAACCCAATGTGGGTGAGAATTTTATTGCTAAGGTGGTTGCTGAGGCAGGGCCAGCGGTGGTGAGCATTGATACGCTGCGGGTGCAGCCCAGTAAAGAGGATAGTTTTCTCAATCCTTTTCCGATACCAGATGTGCCGGTGCGCCAAGGTCAAGGCTCTGGGTTTATATTCACCCCCGATGGCAAGGTCATGACCAATGCTCACGTGGTAGAAGGCGCTAGCGCTGTGCGAGTCACGCTGCCCGATGGTCGCCAGTACGCAGGCAAAGTGGTGGGTGCTGATTCCCTGACCGATGTAGCAGTGGTGCAAATTGAGGCTGAAAATTTACCCACGGTGCAATTGGGCAATTCGGATACCCTTGTCCCCGGCGAGTGGGCGATCGCCATTGGGAATCCCTTGGGGCTGAGTAACACCGTAACGGCCGGAATTATTAGTGCCACAGGACGTGCCAGCAATGAAATTGGCGCTGCCGATAAGCGCGTGAGCTTTATTCAGACGGATGCGGCAATTAATCCGGGGAATTCCGGAGGACCACTCCTGAATGCCGCCGGTCAAGTGGTGGGCGTCAACACCGCCGTGATTTCCCAAGCGCAGGGTCTAGGCTTTGCTATTCCCATCAATACCGCCTATCGCGTTGCTGAGCAGATTATTGCCACTGGCCGCGCCCAACACCTCTATTTGGGAATTCGCATGGTGCAATTGACGCCGGAATTAGCAGCCAAAATCCGTCAAGATCGCCCCGAGTGGCGACTACAACAAAACCAAGGCACGCTCATCATCGGCATTGCCCCCAATTCCCCTGCGGCTAAAGCAGGTCTGCAAGCGGGCGATTGGATTGTCAAAATTAACGATGTTAATCAACCCACCCCCCAACAGATACAAAGCGTTGTCGAGCAAACCAAGTTGGGGGAGAAGGTGACCTTGGAGATTCGGCGGGGCGATCGCCAGCAAACCGTTAGCCTTCAACCGCAGCCAATGCCGCCAGAGTTGTACCCCTCCTCTCAGCCAGAATAAGTCAGTGTCGAGCCTTTAGCAGCACTGTTTCTCCTGTAAACCAGCGGCCACAATAGCTAAGGCGTCCATTAAAAATGCGACAAACTCGCTAGAGGTCGCTGCGGAGTGTTTGGCTCAAGAGTGTTGGCCGTGGTTGAGGGTGTTCCATCCCTATAAACAGGGCAGTAAGCATCTGAGCAACCATAGAAGACTCCCCAATTATAGGACGAGAACCACCTTACCCTGCACCAAGCGCTGGCTGAGATAGCGGTGGGCATCCGCCGCTGCACCAAGGGGAAAGGTTTTATCGACAACAACCCGCAGCTCACCCTGATCCACTAGAGTGGCAACCTGCTCAAGAATTTTGCCCTGATGGGCAAGGGCATCACTCAACTCCATGAGTTGGGGGGTAAGCATGAGCGTGAGTTGAATTAAGAGATTGCGTTGGCGGGCAATTTTCCAGGGGGTATCGGCTGCGGGTTCCAGGAGGGTGGCCAAGGTGCCATAGGGACGCACCGCTTTGAACGTTTCACTAAAGGTTGTGCCGCCCACAGTGTCCAGCGCCAAGTCAACACCTTTGCCCGCGGTCCAATCCAAGACCGCCTGTACCCAATCAGTGGTTTGGTAGTTAATGGCAAGGGTAGCCCCCAAGCTTTCAACAAAACGCGCTTTGGCTAGAGAGCTAATGGTCGTGGCAACGCGAGCGCCAGATCGCCGTGCCAGTTGAATGGCCAGGTGCCCCACCCCGCCCGCCCCGGCGTGAATGAGAACGGTTTTCGCTGTCGAGAGCACATTCAAAGGGGGGACAGCACCGCGATCGCCCAAGGCCTCCCAAGCGGTGATGACCGCTAGGGGCAAAGCAGCGGCTTCAGTAAATGAGAGGGATTTGGGTTTGGGGGCAACGGCGATTTCAGGAACAACGGTATATTCGGCATAACAGCCCCCGCGATCGCCCAGTCCGCCGTAGCAAAAATACACTTCGTCTCCCACTCGAAATCGCTGTACTGCTGCACCCACCGCCACAACTATCCCTGCCCCATCACAGCCGAGAATTGCTGGCCGGCGATCGGGAAAAAAGGTTCCCCGCTGTCGCAACTTGGTATCAATGGGGTTGACGCTGGCTGCCCGCAGTTGAATTTTGACCTCATTGGGAGCCTGAATCTCTGGCTCAGGCACATCCTGCAAAACTAAAACATCGGGGTCACCAAACTCTGTGATGGCAATTGCTTTCATGGCGTCTTTCCCTGTCTCCTGAGTCTTCCCTGCCCAAAACAGCAGAGTCCCTATACTAATCTAGTAAGAGGTCAACCCTCTGGCGATGTCTTTGGCACCATGAGTTTGCTCCACGTTGCTGATGTCTATGCTGGCTATATTCCGGATGTGGATATTTTACGGGGCGTCAATTTTCGTCTCGAAGCAGGGGAGCTGGTAGCGGTCATTGGCCCCAATGGAGCAGGAAAATCAACATTGGCAAAAACAATCGCCGGTTTGTTGACACCGCGCTTGGGCACAATCACCCTTGCAGGGGAGGATATTACCTACTTGCGCCCCAACGAAATCGTCAAAAAAGGCATTGGTTACGTCCCTCAGATTGCCAATGTCTTTCGCTCCTTGACTATTGAAGAAAATCTAGAAATGGGTGCCTTTATCAAAAGCGGCAACCTCAAGGCTCTCAAAGAACGTGTCTATGACACCTTTCCCCGCTTGGCTGAGCGCCGACAGCAACGGGCAGGGACGCTTTCGGGAGGAGAACGGCAAATGCTGGCCATGGGACGCGCCATGATGCTGGATCCACAAATTATGGTCTTGGATGAACCCTCCGCTGCACTTTCGCCGGCGCTGGTGAATGACGTGTTTGCCAAAATTAAGGAGATTAATGCCCAGGGCACGGCCATTATTCTGGTGGAGCAAAATGCGCGTAAAGCCCTTGCCATGAGCGATCGCGGGTATGTTTTAGAAATGGGCAAAGATCGCTATGAGGGACTGGGCACTGAATTGCTCAATGACCCTAAAGTGGGGGAACTTTACCTCGGCATCGTGCGGGCAGAACCCTAGGCGGCAGGGCTAAAAATGGCAGTTTCGAGGGCAATTAAGCTCTTTTCCAAATCATCATTGACAATTTGCACGTCAAATTCTGAAGCAGCAGCAATTTCCGTTTCCGCTTGGGCTAGGCGGCGGGCGATCGCCTCTTCACTGTCTTGACCGCGACGGCGCAGGCGGTGTTCCAGTTCAGTGAGGGACGGGGGCAGAATGAAAATGTGGCGCGCTTGCGGGTAGGATTGGCGAACTTGGCGCGCCCCCTGTAGCTCAATTTCAAGGATGACCGTTTTTCCCTCTTCAATCAGCTGGAGCAACGGATCCCGTGGAGTGCCGTAGTAGTGACCTGCAAACTCCGCCCATTCCAAGAGCTTGCCCGAAGCAATCATTCCCTTAAATTCTTCCACAGAGACAAAATAGTAATCTACCCCTTCCACCTCCGTGGAGCGGGGGGGACGGGTCGTTGCTGAAACCGAAAGTGCCAGTTCGGGATGTCGCTGCCGCAGTTGGCGTAAAAGTGTTCCTTTGCCAACACCACTGGGGCCAGTAATTACAATAAGTTGTCCGGGCTGGGGCGTTGCACTGGTCATAGTTCCATTGGGGGGAAACTTTCTCATCCTACTCTGTCTGCTCAGGGTTTTATCATTAAAGACATCGTGGTTGAGGAATGGCCGTGAAGATTCATTTGCCCACTGAGAGTGAAAATGCCCGTATTGAGATGCTGCCCCTCATTGATGTGGTTTTTTGTATCCTCACGTTCTTTATTTTGGCGGCGGTGAGCCTGACGCGGCAGCAGGCCATTACATTGAATTTGCCCCAAGCCAGCACCAGTCAAGCACAGTCACAAAAGATGCTGGTGGTGAGCATTGATCCAGCAGGACAACTCTTTGTGGACAAAGACCCCGTCAACCGCAGTCAACTCTATGAACGCCTCGCCACGTATTTGAAAACCAATCCGGAGGGGGTGGTGATTTTGCGGGCGTCACAGGTGGTGAGCTACAACGAAGTCATCCAAGTCTTGGATCTGCTGCGCTCGGTGGGCGGCAGTCGTGTTGCCCTGGCAACCCAGCCTGTGGAAAAACCTGTTCTCAGTACGCAGCCTAGCCCTCTGCCCTCACCACCGGCCACAACCCCCAATCAAACGACTCCAACTCAATAGCGTGTAACAGTGGAAACGATTCCAAGCATTCCTGCTGCTCCAGCAGGCTTTCGCTCTGGCTTTATTGCCCTAGTGGGGCGCCCCAATGTTGGCAAGTCAACGCTCTTTAACCATCTGTTGGGGCAAAAGGTGGCCATTACCTCCCCTGTAGCGCAAACTACCCGCAATCGCCTGCGGGGCATCCTAACCACCTCCACGGCGCAGTTTATTTTTGTGGATACGCCAGGTATCCACAAGCCCCACCATCGGCTCGGCGAAGTGCTGGTGCAGAATGCAAAGGGAATACTCAATCGGGTGGATGCAATTGTGTTTGTGGTGGATGCTGCAAGTCCGCCCGGTCGGGGCGATCGCTACGTTGCAGATCTCCTGAGGACGACCCAATCTCCCGTTCTTGTGGCCATCAATAAAATTGACCTCCTCCCAGAGGGGGAGCGCGAACTGCGGCAACAAGACTATCAAAGCCTTGGCCCTTGGCCGGCCTATCCCTGCTCAGCTCTGACTGGAGAGGGGGTGAGTTTACTGCAATCGGCCATTGAGCAGCAATTGCCCTACGGTCCCTATTACTATCCACCAGAGATGGTCACCGATCAGCCGGAGCGATTTATCATGGCGGAGCTGATTCGGGAGCAGATTTTGCACCACACCCGCGAGGAAGTCCCCCATTCAGTGGCGGTGACGATTGAACAGGTACAGCAGGATCGTAACCTCACTCGTGTACACGCGGTAATCTATGTAGAACGTCCAACGCAAAAGGCCATCATTATTGGTCAGGGGGGTCAGTTGCTCAAACAAATTGGCACCGCTGCCCGCCAAGAAATTGAAACCCTCATTGGTGGCAAGATTTATCTAGAACTCTTTGTGAAGGTACGCCCCCGCTGGCGACAGGATCGGCTCCGCTTGGCGGAGTTGGGCTATCGGATTGAGAAGGATTGAGGCAAAGGTGTTAAACGATAGCTTGAGAGACTAGAAAAAAAAGAAGAAGTGCTGTATTCTTTTCTGGGAGAATAGAAAAAATCAAATTATTATGGTATCTTCTGAAAAGATTGTCAAGTCTATCCCCAAACACCTCAGCCCTTGTGACTCTCCTGTGTTGAACTCGCAACTGCTGTTGAAAATCTGACTGACCTATGTTTTAGACCTCAGCTTGAACAGCATGAGAGCCTTGTTTTATCGGAAATCCGCCAGCCATTGATAGAGGTCAGAAATATTGACATTGGGTTGAAGCAGCTCTTCCTTCATGTGTATCAGCACTTTGGCCAAGGGTTCGGCGCGATCGCGATACTCGGCAACACTGGCCAATAGATCCGCAAATACCTGTTCTTCAATCAGCGCCCGCGGGGGTGGCTCAGCTGTTACATGGCGGTAGGTTTGATAGGCCACAGGCGTTGCCGCAAACCCCAAGCGAAAAATAAAGGCACAGGATGCCTCTTGTAGTTGCCCTTGGAGCGATCGCACAGCCAATTCACTGCGCTCAAACCCCACTTCTCCCCGCAGGGTAACTTCGACAATTGCCTCCGCCATTTCTTCCCGATGTTGCTGCACCAAGTCCTGAAGTTGGCGCTCCACATGGGTCACGGTGTCGCTGGGACTGAGGTTGAGGGTGTAGCGACAAATAGGGCGCTGCCAGTAGTCTTGCTTAAGTTCTGCCTGAGGTGAGCCATTGTCGAGGGTAACCAGCAGCACCCCGCGCGGATTTTGTTGTTGATTTTCTTGAATTGAGTTGGCCTCAACGGAGCCGGGGTTAAAAATCCAGTTCTCAACGGCATAGTGGCGATGGATATGCCCTAGGGCGAGGTAGTCCACACCCGCTTGGCGCAACGGTAGGAGTTCGTTGTAACGCAATGCCCCTTGGTAGCGGGAGACTTGTCCCTCAAGGCCATGGTGGAAGAGCATAATTGTGGCTCTAGGTCCTGGCGGCAATGCCTGAATTTGCTTGGCAAGCCGTTGAATGGCACAGGAAGCACTGGCACCATACCACTGGGAACCAATTACCCGCACCCCACAGGGAAGATCAATGTACCCGCCCCGCGCTTTCTCTGTGTCCCAGGGGCGCAATAGGCCATTTTCATCCGGCTCCAGAAGAGCCAAGTAGTCTTTTTCACAGAGGTAGCGGAGCCAGTTGGATTTAACACCGTAGGGGCAGTTATCATGGTTGCCCTCGATCGCCAGCACTGGAATCCTCGCCGATCGCACCTTGTCGAGGACATACTCCGCTTGATTGAGAATGCCGGGGGTAATCATGCGCTCTTCAAACAGATCCCCGGCAATCAGCACAAAATCCACTCCTGCTTCAATGGCGTAGGTTTGCAGGGCACTGTCAAAGGCAGTAAAAAAATCAAGGGTACGGCTGGGATTCTCCTGACGATATTTATTAAAGCCGAGGTGAACATCGGCAACATGGAGAAAACGCACCATATGAGAGCGTCTCCTAGGGGCGATCGCTAGACAGTTGCCCAAGGCGGGTCACCCAGTTGGGAGTCGCCGCGGCCGGTTGATCTGTAGCTGCCACTTCCACTGTACGGAAGCAGGCCACGGGCAAATTCAGCAAACTAACCAGAAATGCGGCTAAATCTTCACGACTCAAAGAACCCGTCAGGCGATCGCCCTGATCAAGGCGCAGGTCTTTGCCACCGGGCTGATCTGTCAAGCCACAGGGGCGAACAATCGTATAGGGAAGACCACTTTGGCGCAGCATATTTTCCGCCGCTAGTTTCCAAGTGAGGATTCCCCCCAATTGGTCGTTGTATTGAACCGCCAAGGGCTGTCCCTTGAGGTCCAGATTGGGTTGCTGCAGACGGGTCACCCCCGCAGAACTCACCTGAATTATGCGGGGCAAGGGCAAACTGCCATAGGCTTGGATGGACTCAATCTCAAGGTTTAACGTGCCGGGGCGGAAATGGGGATTGAGGGCACCGTCATACTCAAATTTGCTGAGCATCAATTGTAGCGAGTAGATTTGCCCCACATTTAGGGGCGGGGCATTGGGCGCAGTGCGTGCCCGAAACACGGGGATAAAGTGGCTAAAGGGTAACTCAACCGTGATCCACTGATCAGCCACTGTGTCAAAGGACAGGGCATAGCCGATGCCATCCCACGCTGGGTCACTGCGCAGGAAAAATTTATAGCGCTGGCCATCGCCGCGAACCCGCAGTTGAATGCCCGTGTAGCCCTGGAGGTTGAGGGGCGGATTGAGATTGCGGGTACGGATGGAAACAAACCCGCCGGAATTTTCCGTAGAAACCAGCCCCGTAAAAAGAGCACTGTGCTCCTTGAGGTAAAACTGGCTGGCACTGACGCCGCCCATAACGACGTCATCAAGCGCACCCCAAACCTCCTTGAGAGGGGGCGTGGGATAGCGGTAGTCAAAGAGGGGATAGCTGTTGGGCTGACTTTGAAAGTAGGGTTGGGCACGTTCCAACAGATGCCGCATCCCTTCAAATTCAACGGCCTCTGGACTAGCACCGACAATTTCAAGGCCGGGGGGTGGCGCGTTGGGATTGGGCTGTACCTTGGCTCCGACACAGTTGATCACCGCCCGACTGCCCTGCAACAGATCGGCAGGAAGGGGTTGAGTGACATCAGCAACTGTAATCTCTAAAAAAGGAGCGGGGGGAAGTACCTTCTCCGCCTTGGCGCGATCGCGCACCACTGCCCGCACAGCATAGCCCTGATCTAGGAGGGTTTTCACCACCGCTTGACCAGTTCGACCCGTTGCCCCCATCACCACAACTAGCCCACTGCCGCGATAGGCGAGAGGCTTAAATAAATCGGGAAACAGGGGGGCAAGCATAGGGCGAAGCGGCTCTAGCGTTCCCACAAACGGCAAAGTTTGAAAAAAGCGCAGTGTATCGAGAAAGCGACCCAGTTCCCAACTATTTGCCATAGAGAGGCACCACGCTCGACCAATGGGGGAGAGTTTCCCCTGCCCTTAGTGTATCGTGCCACCGTTGGGCTGCCCATGTCAGCAAGGCGCAGCCATAGTCGCTGGGAGTGGGGGGAGCTAAGCGCCGGTAGGGGTAAAGCCAAGAGGCTAGGAGGGCTTCTGCTTCACTGTCAGCAAGTAGGCGATCGCCCCACACCGAGTTAAGACTCCCCCCCTGATAACGGTAAATGCCAAGGTATTGATGCCCCTGCTGGGCGCGTCGAGAGACGACCCCATCCTGTTCTCCAAGTTCATAGCGATGGTGCCAGGCAATTGTCCCAAGGCTAGATAGACCTAGAAGGGGCACTTCCAATTGCTGGGCTAAGATGCGGGCAGTCACTACCCCCAAGCGGGTTCCCGTAAAGCTGCCAGGGCCACAACCGATGGCGATCGCCCCTATCTCGCCCCAAGCATAGGAACCCATAAATTCATTGAGGCAGGGGTGAAGCTGACTGGCCAGTGCACGACCCAAAAGCCAAGTTTTAACTTCAAGCAATTGATGCGCCCTTAAGTCATAAAGGCCAGCCACTAGGGTGGCATCGCTCGTATCAAAACCAAGACAGAGCAGATTAGCTAACTCCTATGGCGATCGCCACCAAGCCAGCGACTAGGAGCAATCCGCCCACAACCAATAGGGCTGCCCGTACTTTTTGCTGTCGCGTCCAAGGCTGCGCCTGATAAACTTTAGGTTCAATGGCAAAGTTGTTGAGGCGACCACCCTCATCAATGGTATAGCGCATCGAAACACACCTCAATTCTAGATTTTCGGTGTGGCTATTCTAACAAGTGAACCTTAGGACTTTTGAGAATCCTTAACAATTTCTTGCAATTGACCGTGGCGACTGACCCGCAACCAGCGACCGCGCCAATAGATGCGATCGCCAAAACAGCCCCCCAACCAAATCAAAAAACTCATCACATCCCGCAGGGGCAATAGCCACAGCCACAGTAATAACCGAGGCGTCCCCATCAAGACCATGCTGAGGATGGCCTGCAACCAGCGAATGCCCTGAACCCCCAGAAATACGCTGAAGGTCCATGGGCTTGGAAACAGTCCCCACAGCAGAGCACTATAGACAGTGCCAAACATAAACACCATGCCAAAATACTGATGGCCACGATTGGAGCGAATGGTGCGTGACCAGCGCAGTTCCCGTTGCACTGCCTTTAGAAAAGATTCATCACTACAATCATTGTCAAGGATATACCTAGATAGCTCCACTCGATAACCCGCCTGCCAAGCGGTATAGCCTAGTCGGTAATCGTCACCAATGCGGTTGAGGGCAATCTCAAAGCCGCCAATTTCTTCTAGCACCTGCCGCCGCAGCACCACCGTTGGACCAATGGCAAACCGCAATCCGCCATCGAGGAAACGAGCAATGAGCACACTGGGGATAAAGTCAATACAGCGACCCATGGCTAGGAAAGCAGCCCCTAAGCGTTTAGGATGGTGGTCAATGTAGCCGCAGGTTACCACGCCAATGGTTAGATCCGCCAAGGGAGCGGTAATGCTCCTGAGATAGGCACGAGTGACGCGCACATCGCTGTCGGCTAAAACAATCACCTCATAGCGGGCATGGGGAAAGAGTTGCGACAGGTTGCTCATTTTGCGGTTAATGCCGCGAATCTCATCGCAAAGGTACCAGCGGGCGCGATCGGGATACTTTTGGCACAGTTGTTGGAGAACGGGCAAAGCGGGGTCTTGCAGGTCTTGGACGCCAAAGAGAACTTCGTAGGTCTTGTAGTCCTGCTCACAGAGGGATGACCAATTTTCCCAAGCGCCAGCATCCAAACCACAGACAGGAATGAGGAGGGAGACCGCTGGTGTCGCATCAAGGGGTTGAGGTGTTTTCTGGCCAAAAAATTGTAGCGTCAAGCCCCCGGCCATCAGGTAAGAGATAGTCCCTGTCAGACTCAACAGGCTCAGTAGCGTGAGCACGACAATCATGGTGCTGTCGTAATTGTCCCTGTTGTTGGCGAACTAGCACTGGCATAGGCTTTGACCGGAATCCGACCCGCTAAGTAAGCAAGACGGCCAGCAGTGGTTGCAAGTGCCATCGCTTTAGCCATTGCTGGAGCATTTCCCGCTTGGGCGATCGCCGTATTAATCAAAAGGGCATCAGCGCCCAACTCCATTGCCGCAGCAGCCTCACTGGGGGTGCCAATTCCAGCATCGATGACAACGGGAACATGTGCCTGATCAATGATGATTTGAATATTGGCGGCATTGCGTAGCCCTTGGCCTGAACCAATGGGGGAGGCAAGGGGCATCACCGTGACACAGCCTACTTCCTCAAGGCGTTTGGCTAGCAGGGGATCCGCATTGATGTAGGGAAGAACGGCAAATCCTTCCTTGACCAGTTGCTCTGCGGCTGTGAGCGTGCCAAAGGGATCCGGCAGCAAGTATTTCGGATCGGGAATGACCTCTAGCTTGACAAAGTTGTTGTCCTCTTGACCAAGGAGCTTAGCCATTTCCCGACCTAAGCGGGCAACGCGAATTGCCTCTTCAGCAGTTTGGCAACCTGCCGTATTGGGTAGGAGCCAAATTTTCGACCAATCTAGGGCATCCACAAGGCCTTCATGACCAGGTGCATTAGTCTGGACGCGACGGACAGCCACCGTAACAATTTCACAGCCACTGGCGGCAACACTTGCTTGTAAATCAGCAATGGAGCGATATTTGCCGGTGCCAGTCATAAGGCGTGAATGGAACTGCCGCCCAGCGATTGTAAGCGGGGTATCTTGAATCAATAGCTCAGGAGGGGGTGCAGTCACCATGATGCATTTGGGAAGTGAACAGTACAAGGGCTTGCCTTTTTACCATACAGCTTTTTTCACAGTGATTGGCTGCTACAGCTCCTGTTTTAAAGCCCTGACCTTGGTAACTTGTGGCATTATAGAGGCACCATAGCTATGGGAGTGCAACATTGGCGCATGGCACATATTGGCAACAATGCCGCCATTCAGGCTGCCGATCGCCTGCTACGTCAATATGGATTTGATCTCGACGGATCCTCGGTTGAAGCCATCTTAGATCGCTGGTTGCGTCATTTCCCGCCCCGTTGGATTCGCCTCGCGCTTATCGAAGCCCTTTATCTAGGGCGCTATAAAGCCATTTCCGTTGAACAAATCTTACAACTGTGGCAACGGCGCGAGCAACCCATCTATCACTTCAATAGCGAGTTTGAAGCCATCATCTGCCAGTCATTGCCGATTAGTGTGCCTGAAGCTGGCTCCTCCCGTCCCTTAGAACCCCGTACTGATACAAGAATTAGTGAATTTCATCCTGATTTAGCCCCTGACCCGTTTGTTGCCAAATTAACCAGTATTGTGCAGCGGTGGCAGTCCCAAGACTCCCTCGTGGAGCAGGGCGATCGCACCTCCTAGGCTGTTGCAGGTTATACTCTTTTGGGTAAGATTTGGCACCTCCATCTATGGCTGTTTTTGAAGGCACCTATCCAGTTCGGGGAACCCCTCGCTTTGGCATCGTGATTTCCCGCTTCAATGACTTGATTACGACCAAGCTGCTAGAGGGCTGCCAAGATTGCCTGCGCCGCCATGGTGTTGACCCCAATCCCCATGGTTCTCAAGTGGACTATGCTTGGGTACCAGGGAGTTTTGAAATTCCCCTAGTAGCAGCTCAACTAGCGGCCAGTCGTCGTTACGCAGCAATTATCTGCTTGGGTGCTGTTATCCGTGGCCAAACTCCCCACTTCGACTATGTTGCTGCTGAAGTCACCAAAGGTATTGCCACCGCCTCTATGCAAACCGGTGTGCCCATTATTTACGGCATCCTTACCACAGACACCATGCAACAGGCGCTCGAACGGGCTGGTATCAAAAGCAACAAAGGTTGGGAATACGCCCTCAACGCCCTTGAAATGGCAAGTTTAATGCAAACTCTTCCTGGTCATATCAATCCGCCTGCGGCCAAACTGACCCCCAGTCCACCTGTCCTTAGCGAAGGGCAACTGTAAACGGCCCAGGGGAATCTTTACTACCAAGGGCTGCTAGGCATCGTAAACCCTGCTCAAAAGTAAGGATGGGAAAATTGACGGTTGTGACCCATTACCTGGGAGCAACCGCGGCAGGTCTATAAGGGCGACGCTCCCCCAGTTAGCAGTCGCTCCTCAGGAATTTCAAGACTGAGCAGCATTCCTTCTTAGCAGGCCCGCACCATTCCTCTGTCAGATACAGCCGCAATGTGAATGTTTCCTGCCGGAGCTGCAAGTGTACCCGTATTGATTATTTGATGCGCCATCAAGCTGAGGGTTTGGCCACCACCAACCCTCAGCTCGCTTTCATATCCAAGACCCCTCCTTCAAAAAGTAGCCGTTGAGCGGTGGAGGCGTGGAAGGCAGCGGGGACATTCAAAGGGGCATTGGGGCTAAAAACAATTCCCGCAGGGTTGAGCAGATACAGGTTACTGTTGCCACCT
>NZ_JARJMS020000071.1:0-5878 GCF_029335995.1 Thermosynechococcus sp. Uc | reverse complement strand
GCCAAGGACCACCTGTGTCCAAAAGCCAATCCAACCAAAGCGTTGCAATTCACGGCCAAGACGGTGGAGGGGCTGGGTGGTGCGAGGGGGGGCATTACCGGGAAGACGTTCCATGGTCGCGCGGGGAAGAGAGCTTAGGCTTGATCATAGCGAAGGGTCATCATCATCAGGTACCGCCAAGTAGGAACACCAATCACTCCAACTGCCCGCATAGAGTTTGGTTTGATGGCAGCCAGCGATCGCTAGCCCCAAAATATCCACACAGGCTGTTACCCCAGAGCCGCAATAGACAATAATCTGCTCCGCTGTGGCCAATGGTTGCCAGTAGGCTTGTAGCTCCGCGGCAGACTTGAGTCGTCCCTGCTCATCAGAGATGTCCTGCCACGGATAATTCACAGCGCCGGGAATGTGGCCGGCCACTGGATCAATGGGTTCAATTTCACCACGATAGCGACGGGGTTCACGGGCATCCACAATTACGGTTCGGGGGTCTGCTTGGGCAGCGATGACTGCCGTGCGATCTACGACCCACTCTGGACAGGGATGGGGTTTGAAGTTTCCCTGCCGCGGGGGTGGGATAACCCTAGTAACTGGATACCCCGCTTCAACATAGCTACGATAGCCGCCATCTAGGACTGCCACGCGATCGTGTCCCAGCCAACGTAAAACCCACCAGCAGCGAGCTGCATAGGCAAACCGTGAATCATCATAGGCCAGCAGCAGCGTTTCTGGAGTTACCCCCATTTGGTTGAGCCGTGCTGCTAATTTCTCTGGATCGGGCAAGGGATGACGCCCCCCGTGCAGTTGCCGCGGACTAGAAAGATCCTGCTCTAGGTCGAGATAATACGCTCCCGGAATATGTCCTTGGTGATACTCTCGTTGCCCCCGTTGGGGGTCCATGAGGTCAAAACGGCAATCGGCAATTACAAGAGTTGGATCGGCTAAGTGCTCCGCCAACCAAGAGGCCGTTACGGCATAGGGGATCATCGTTGCCCTGCGGCTAGGCGCGCCATTTCACTTTCGGGAGAATGTGGTTGACATCCACCCGGTCTTTGTATTTGATGGCAAAGTTGAGCAGTGAGTCGAGGAGTGAATCCGACAGATAGTGTGGTTGCAGTCCCAAATCTAGGAGCTTAGTATTTTTGGCGTTAAAGTAATGCTCTTCTTTCTCAACACGGGGGTTTTCCAGATGTTGAATTTCCACCTTAAGGCCAAGGGCTTTACCCGCTTCTTGCACTTTGTGAGCCAGATCGCCCACACTGAACTGCTCTGTAAACTGGTTGAGGACGCGAAATTCACCCGGTGCTGCGGGGGTGTTAACGGCCAATTCAATACACCGCACCGTATCGCGAATATCTAAGAAGCCGCGAGTTTGACCGCCCTTGCCATATACTGTGAGGGGATGTCCAATGGCAGCTTGAATGCAGAAGCGATTGAGGGCAGTACCAAAGATACCATCGTAATCAAGGCGGTTGATCAGCAATTCATCCATGCCCGTTTCTTCGGTGAGCACGCCATAGACCACCCCTTGGTTCAAATCGGTGGCACGCAGTCCCCAAGTGCGGCAAGCAAAGTGGATGTTGTGGCTATCGTGGACTTTACTGAGGTGATAGAAGCTACCGGGCTGCTTAGGATAGGGCAATGTATCCTTGCGACCATTGTGCTCAATGGTGATATACCCCTCTTCAATGTCAATGTTGGGGGTGCCATATTCACCCATGGTGCCCAATTTTACAAGGTGGCAGTCGGGGTTGTGGGTATGAATAGCGTACAGCAGGTTGAGGGTGCCGACCACATTGTTGACTTGGGTGAAGACAGCATGTTCACGATCAATCATGGAGTAGGGGGCGGAGCGCTGTTCACCGAAATGGACGATCGCCTCGGGCTGAAACTCAAGCATGGCGCGCTCAAGGAAGTGATAGTTGCAAATATCGCCAATGTAGAGACCAATTTTTTTGCCAGTGAGATCCTGCCAGCGTTGCAGACGGTGCTGAATAGGGGCAATCGGCGTGAGGGTCTCCACACAGAGTTCAGCATCCCAATGACGCCGAATCAGGCTATCCAAAATCGCGACATCATGACCACGATTTGAAAGATAGAGGGCTGTCGCCCAGCCACAGTAACCATCACCGCCAATTACGAGGACTCTCATGCTAACCGCGCTGAAATCAATAACTACTCCGCCAGCCATTAAATGGCTTCCATACTACGTTACCAGTAATGAGGACGCGGTTGATCCACTAGGTTAGAATTCGGCGGCAGAATCGGGGGAGCACGTTTTAGTTTCGGCAAAGATATGTAATTTAATGGTTTTCCCCGCCAAGTTAATTTGTACAATATCCCCAGAAAGAAAGTCTAAGGCCTCTAATAGGGCCTGTAATTGAGGCGTACTGGCACCAGATTCTTGGTAGAGGCGATCGCTCAACTCACTGAGGCGTTGCCACGTGGTATAAAGCCGTGCAATCGTACTTTCAAGTTGCGCTGCCTGCTGTAGGAGATCGGCCACGGTTTGCAGGTGTTCAAGACGCTGGGCTTCCATAAGGACTTGTTCTAGATCCACGGGGTGGGCGTTGAGGGCTTGAATCTGGGGAGCAGCCTCAAGATAGCGGCTGAGTTGGCGAGCCGTCGCTGTGACTTCCTTAACTGTTTCCACACTGGGGTCGCTAGCCAGTTCTTGGCAGAGTTCCTGCTGCTGCTGGGGGGGGAGCTTTTCTAATTCTTTGACCAAGGGGGCAACATAGCGGGGGGCAAGAATGCGATCGTTGGCCTTTTGGCGCACCACTGGCGGTAGTAGATCAGAGTGCAGGGCAGTCCATTCCTCTTGTAGTTGACGCACTTGGCGGTGGGTGATGCGATCGCCCGCTGCGGCTGCTTGAGTAATTAGGGCTTGAACTTGTGGATCTGCAGTGGCCGTTTCCAAGAATGCCCGCTTACTAAAGCGAGAAATCGCTTCCGGAGGCAGAGGACACTCCTTGAGCAACTCATCGGCGCGATTGGCCAGCTGAATTAAATCATTGGCACGGCCTTTACTAATCTCGTGTTCTTGTAGCCACTGCTGAAAGCCAATACCCCGCTCATCCCCTTGGTGACGATAGCGATCGCGCACTGCCCGTAGGATTTGTCCCCGCCAGATCTCTGTTTGTAGGTCAAAGCGCTCACACACCTGCCATGCTTGGCGCACCTGTTGGAGAAATTCTTCCTCAGAGAGGGGAGTATCCGCAGCCGGAATCGGCAAAACAAAATCAGGCGTTGGCTCCATCGCTCGAAGAAAACCACAGCTTCAGCAGTATAGCCTATGCCAAACAGCAAAGACAGCAAAAGTACAGCACAACAACTTGAAGAGTAAAAGCACAAAAAATGCTCTACTTTACTTGGTCTTCAACTGTACATGGGCACTTGGGGTATTAAAAAGTATGCTAGTGTTCTATGATTGCTCAAATTATCGTTCAACACCTCTACTTTTAAGCTAGAAGAATTTTCAAACTTCCATTGGTGAAGCAGACTGCTGCTCAGCGGTTAACTGCAAGGGTGTGACTTGTCGTTCAATATCTGAATAGTTGTTCTGCTAACCCCAACTCAGTCTCGGTCAAATGCTCATCACCTCTGCCGCTGCTGATGCCTCCCTCAACTTTGGCTTAGTCCTAGTCGAGGGAGAAGATGTTGTGCGCCTTGGCCTGTGGACGGGGATACAACAGCAGTTGGGGATTGAGCCGCTGGTGTTTCACGATGGCCCTAGCTTGGTGACCTACCTTGAAGCAACACCCCTAGATCAGGAACGCCATCCTTGGATTGTGCTCTGTGATGCCCAACTCACAGTCAATGATGCCACAACGCCTTGGCTGTGGCAGTGGTTGAAACAGCACTATCCTGTTTTGCGAGTGATCCTCACCGTCCGACCGGCTGCCCTGGAACTCGTTTCCCTTGCCCAACAAGTGGGCGTGGAAGGCATTTACCATCGCAATACAGCGTTAAGTGATCTCTTGGCAGGAATTCTGGCCATTGCCCAAGGGGCGATCGTTCACACAGTAACGCCCCCAAAGCCCCCCTTGAGTGTGCTCTTTCCCAATCGGTGGAATCGTTGGCGGTATCAGATTCTCCAGCAGGGACTGGGGGAAATGGATGCGTGGTTGCAGGCGTTGGATCAACACTTGGGGCGATCGCACCTTTCTCCCCTCGAACGCTTGGTGTGCGAAGGGCGCTATCGGGAAATTCGTGCCGCCCACTGGCTGGTGTCGCGTTTATTGCCACAGCCGAGTCAAACACCGCCAGCTCCAGCGGTGTCGCCGCTGCGTCCACAAATTGAAATCATTTCTCAACTGGCGGATCGCTGCTTGCAACGGATGCAGTCGGATCTATTGAACCTAACCGCGCAGCCTTTGGAGTTAGAGGTGCTCACCCTACAACAGCGGCGGGAACTACTCTATACCATCCTGCGGCAGTGGGATCTTCTCGTGCGCACTTTGCAAGCGACACCACCTCGTATTGAATTTCTGCACCAGCGGGGTAGCTCCCTACTGCAAGACCTCTGGGAACAGAGCCTGCGGGAGTTTTTTCGTCCCTATCGCTTTGCCCTCGGCAGTGACTTCGACCTCATTGAGCAATTGCTCACAGAAAGGGAAACTGTGGCTAGCGTATATCTAAAGCCGATTCCCTTCGTGGCGGAAATGCTTGCTCATTTACTGGTACAACAGCCCCTTACCCTCCATCAGCAAACCTATCGCTATGGCACCACTGCGGCCTTGGAGCTCCTCGATGCCCTGCTTGATCACTGGTTGCTGACTGTTGCCAATGGCATTGTCTATCCGCTCCTCAATCGGTGTTGTTATAGCGAGGTGATTCAATACACATTTTTTCAGCCACAATACACCTCAACGCGGGAAATGGAACGCTTTCGCAACGCGCTCTCTTGGCATTACCGCTGGCAACGTTGGGTCAAGGAACCGCAAAACATTTTTGAAAGTCGCTTGATTTTACTACGGCTCACAGAGCGAGGGATTCAGGAACTGGTGCTGACCGTCCCCCGGCAAAAAGAGCTAATGCAACTAGAGGGGATTCCCTACGCTTTGACCTTAGCTCTTGAAGCTCGAGATGCCCTAGCTCCCCCAGTCCGTGCAGTTGTGGCTTGGGTCGGCAAGGGGATCGTCTATCTATTGACGCAGGTGATTGGTCGTGGGTTGGGACTCATTGGCCGCGGTATTTTGCAGGGGATTGGTCAGTCACTGGGAGCGCCGCGCTCATAATCTTCTACTTCTTTTAACGTCGAGATAACCTTATCTGGGGAATTCTCTGCTATGTTAGTAGATAGTTCTTCCTCTATCTCCTAGTATTGAGCACCCTAAACGGCAGACAAACCACTAGCCTATTAGATAAAGTAAGATGATCCTTTTTGCGATTCTATGCTAAGGTGAGGGAGGAAGAGCTGCATTTGTCCTTGGTGGCAAAAGCGCTTTTCTGAGGAGTGAAAGGAGTAAAAAATTATGTCTCAAAACGTAGCCCGTTGGGCAGTAAGTTCACCAATAGTGCTTTCTCTGCTAGCTACGGGGGGTATGGCAGTTGCCAATCCAAGCGTTACAGCACCGGCACAGTCTTTACCTTCAAGAACAGAAATTGAACAGAGTCTCGGACAACAAGGCAGTTTGCCTCAGGTTACCTCTGTGAGTCAGCTTTCGGACGTCAGCCCTACCGACTGGGCCTATCAAGCGCTGGCTTCCTTGGTGGAGAAATACGGTTGTATTGTCGGCTACCCTGACGGCACATTCCGCGGCAATCGCGCAGCCACGCGCTATGAAATGGCAGCCGCACTCAATGCCTGCTTGGATGTCATCAGCGACCGCTTTGCAACGAAAGAAGACTTAGAGGCTGTACGTCGTCTCACCGA
>NZ_JARJMS020000068.1:0-12658 GCF_029335995.1 Thermosynechococcus sp. Uc | reverse complement strand
TGATGGAGCAGGAGTTCGGGGTTGTTGTTGCAGTTGTAGCAATTCTTGACGATAGCGAGCAAGGGCTGGTGCTTCCTGGGGATGGGCGCGAATTAGCTGCTCGAGAATTTTCACGGCTGTTGCCCAGTCTTGATTGGCGATCGCTCGATAAAAACTGTCTGGCAGTGCCACTGACTGCGCTTCTTTGGCCGGGGCAATCAAGAACACCAGCCCCACCAGTGTTGCCAGTGCCCAGTGTCTGTGTTGTTGGGTCATGATTTTCTTCTACCCTAGGATCAATACTAGCGAGATGACCGCTGCCTCTTCCAAACTGCCAATGGGCAGACCACCTTTTTCATCGCAACCGACTCCAGAGAACCGTCTGCAATGGGAAGCCCAAAGTGGGGTTAAGGACGAATATACCAACAACCAAGGACATGCAACGGCCGGCGCAAGGGATGCCCACGTCACCTTCCCCTTGAACTGGGTCACTCTCCTTAGGGTTATGGGATGGGTCAGAAGATTCAGTTGAATTTAAGCACATTGGCGGGCAAGGCTGCCTATCTGCAAACCCTAATCCTCATCAGAAGTTGGTGTGAATTGCGTCCATGGGACATGCGGCAACACATTGCTCACAGACAATGCAGCGGGAGCGGGTAAATTGCAGTTGAAACGTTTCTGGATGCAGGGTCAGCGCCTGCGTGGGGCATACCCCTGTACAAAGGCCACAGTGGACACAGGCTTGCTCATCAATGACAATTTCGCGGCTGGCAAGGGAAACTTCAATATTCTGCTGCCGCAACCATTCTAGGGCAGCCTCCATTTGATCAATATCTCCGGCCAACTCTAGAACCAGTTTGCCCACTTGGTTGGGTGCTACTTGGGCACGGATGATATTGGCTGCAATATTAAAGTCCTTGGCTAGACGATAGGTGACGGGCATTTGAATTGCCCGTCGGGGGAACGTCAATGTAACCCGCTTTTTCACTGGTTGAAACGCTCGAACCGCTATATCTTTAGTGTGGCATACTGATCCAATTGGCAAGCTAGCCAGAGCATAAGCTGTAGCTTGACTCTCGATGAGAGGGCTATTGACTTTTCATCCGGGGCACGGTTCCCTTAGCAAAAAATTATCTACGCAAATTATTTGATAAAGCGATTATTCCCTGAACACAGATGTAAGGCTTCTGCTGCGCCTAAGCCACTGACGGGTCAGCCAAATTTCAGTGGGGATTTTAAGATGGGGAAGTGGTGGGGAGAATCTCGCCAAGGTGTTCAATTTTCAGGGGAGTGTTGGGAAAATCTGTTTGGATTAACCGGCGGATCAACTGCACACTGGCAAAGTTTTGGTCAATGTGAGGAATCCCTTTGGCATCGAGGCGCACGGGAATGACTTTTCCTTGAATGAAGCGGCCAGAACCGTCTAGTTCCACATCGAGAATGAGGGATTTACCCAGCACACCAACACTGCTTAGGGTTTGATAGCCAACAAAGTTCCCCAGGGAGTAGGCAATGAGGCGGCCTTTGTACAATTCCAAGGCACGGGGGACATGGGGGCCATGGCCCAAGATTAAATCGGCGCCGTTGTCTATCATGGTGCGGGCAAATTGAACCACATTGCCCCGCTGTTCGCCGTAAAAGTACTCCGTGCGATCGCGGGTGTAAATTTGGTCGCTGCCTTCAGCGCCCCCATGAAAACTGACAACTACAATCTCGGCGTTTTGCTTGGCCTTTTGAACTAGGGCAGCCCCCTTTTTGAGGTCTTGAATGCGATTCTGGCCATAGTAGGTGGCAAAGCCAATAAATGCAACTTTGAGGCCATTGATGTCAAGGTAGGCAATTTGATTGTAATCGCCGATGGCAGTCATGCCTGCCCCATTGATGTGGCGAATCGTATCGCGAAAGCCCTGCTCGTTAAAGTCGTAGCTGTGGTTATTGGCAATGTTAAGAACATTGAAGCCCGCCTGACGCAATACCTGCGCATAGCTGGGTGGCGAGCGAAAGGCAAAACTGCGGCCGTTACTGGAGTTCTTAAGGGGATAGGGAGAGTCGGTGAGAGTACTTTCGTAATTGCCAAAGAGGAGATCCGCGCCTTGGAGGTGGGCTTTCACGTGGGCAAAGAGCTGTTGGGGATCCTCGGGCAAGCGGTTATGGGGAAAGTTCGTGCCTAACACAATGTCGCCAACCGCCTTAATGCGCAGGCGGCGATCGCTAGAAGCAGGGGGGATCAAAACCGGCGGCACGGCAGGGTGAGGCGGCGTAATGGCGGGGCTGGGTTCGGCAATGGGCGGCGCATCCACCCTTGGTTGATTTTGCAGCGTCAGGGCGAGAGTACCACTGCCGGCGATCGCCAGCACACCGAGGACAAAGGCACTCACTACTTGAGGGGAGGAAGTCGTGGCAGGGGTTCCCTGATCTGTGCCTGCCCTCGGTTGAAGGGGGGTGGGGGGCAGGGTCTCCCGCAAGTCAATAGTCTGTGTCCATTCTGGCCATTCTTCGCCAACCAGCCGAGCATGGAGCCGCACGCGCAAAATTCCTTGGGGCGCCAACTGCCTGAGACCGCGACAAACAAATGCAGCACAGACATGGGGCGGGAGCGATCGCGCTGCTTCAAACATAATCTGTAAGCAGTCGCCCCGCCGTCGCACAAGGGCACGCACCCCCTTGGTCTGAAGTGTGCGGTTCATGAGGTAGGCAATGGCCTCCGCTTGCCCCTGCCGTGCCTGCTGCCCAACCACATCCAGCGAAGCGGCCATCTCAAAGCATCCTCAGGCATCGCGAGCAGATCTGGGGGTATTCTACGACAAGCCCCTCATCCAGAGCGGGATTGCTGGGCCAATTGAAAAAACGTCATGCTGAGGCTTCCTGTGTATGTAACGCTCGTAAAAGATCATGGCGGCTAATAATGCCCACCAGCTCCCCTTGATCATCCAACACTGGCAGGCGACTGATGTGATGATTAACCATAAGGCGAGCCGCTTCGGAGATCGGGGCATTCACGTGGATGGTTTGGGGATGGGGCGTCATCACATCCTGCACCTGTTGGCCCAGCATTTTCTTAAGGTGCTGATGAAAAGACTCCGGCGACTCAAAGTAAATGATGCTCCCTAGGAAGGTGATGTACAACGGCGGCTCTAGGGGCGCTTCGCGTACGATCAGGTCAGCTTCAGACACCAATCCCACCAGTTTACCTCCCTCATCCACCACGGGGAGGCCGCGCACTTGTTTTTCTTCCATGAGGCGAACTGCCTCAGAAATCGGAGCATCGGCACGAATGGTAAAAGGGTTGGGGGTCATGTAGTCACGGACAACAGCGGGCATAGTTAACCTAGGGAATGAGAGGACAGCTCGAAAGAAGGGTAGTCGCCATGTATTGCTAAATCGGGTCGGAGACTCTGAGCATGGCGCAAATAGGCATGGTAAATCGGTTGATCGGGGTTGGGGGTATTGAAATAAATCAAGCAGCGGATACAGCGGGGTAAGCCTCCCTCCACGTGCATTTGCTGAACATCGAGAAGGGGAATGTTGCGCCAATGGGGGCATTCACGGGCGATCGCTGCCGGAAAAATCTGGTCGAGGTCACGGGTTACAGAAAAAGTAACACTGATAACTTCTGAAAAATCAAGGGCATTACGCCGTTCAATTTCACCGAGGAGTTCCAAAACTGCCTCACGGATCGCTGGAACTGAATTTTCAGTGGCGGTAGTTGCTCCACGAATTGCTCGGACGCGCCAGCCCACAGGTTGCTCCTCCATCAAGACATCCGCAAGGGTACTGTATCCAGCTTAGGGGCGATAGAGCCAGAGGGGAAGTCCATTGGTCGCCATTTCAAATTCCAACCAGTCCAGACCCCCTTGCCAAGGGAAGGGCAAGCGTTCCTGCTGGCGCGGAAAGAGGCGAGCTAAGGGAGACTTGGGTTCTTCAATGGTTTGCACCTTGGTTTTTTCCGGGTCGAGTCCTGCAAGTTCCGCCAGCCAGCGACGGGCATCCTCTTCGGTTCCTAGGCGATCCACCAGTCCGAGGGCAAGGGCTTGCTCACCTGTAAAGACACGGCCGTCGGCAAAACTACGCACGGTTTCCACATCCAAATTGCGCCCCTCGGCTACAGTTTGGACAAATTGGTGATAGCTGGTGTCAATGAGGTCTTGGAGAATAGAGATTTCTTCCGCAGTGAGGTCGCGATCAAAGGCAAGAATGTCCTTGTAAGGGCCAGACTTGATCACTTTGAATGAAACCCCCACCTTGTCGAGGAGCCTTTGTAGGTTGTTGCCCCGCAGGATGACGCCAATACTGCCCGTAATGGTGCCGGGGTTGGCCATGATATGGTGTGCCCCCATGCCGATATAGACCCCCCCAGAGGCGGAGATATTGCCAAAGCTGGCCACAATTTTCATTTTTGACTGCAAGCGCTTGAGGGCAGCATAGATTTCTTGGGAGTCCCCCACGGTACCGCCGGGACTGTCAATGCGCACCAGTAGTGCCGGGTAGCCCCGTTCCTCAATGGTTTTCAGAGCCTTAAGAACCCGGCGACGGGTGCCTCCAGCGATCGCCCCTGTAATTTCAAGGCGAGCAATTTGACGATGGTAACCACGGGAAAAAGGCCAAGGCATAGGCAGCAATCAGTTCAGTAAATCGTAACAATTGGCTTAGATTTCTAATCTAGCAAGGTTCTAAGAGCTTGCAGCCTGGGCCTGCTTTACCATCGCTGCTGAGAGTCCCTCTGTGCCATTGCCGATATACCACAGGGCTGCCGCTGCTTCGGCACGGGTGACGGGTTTCTGGGGCTGGAGCAAGCGCGTTTCTCCCCAAACGCGGCGAATGTTTGAAAGATCTCCTGCCAAGTAGTCAGCAGCTACGGCATTGATGGCGGGGGGAGCAATCCGTTGACTGTCTTTGAAGCCCCATGTTTGCTGAATGCGATCAATCGTGCTGGGACTGAGCCGCCCCTGTTGATCGAGGGGCACTTTCCATTGCAAGAGGGTTTCGCGGGTCAGGGGAGCCTCTGGACGGAAGAAGGCACCCCCATCGCCACTGAGGGGACTGGGTAAAAATCCCGCCATTGCCAGCCCTTGAATATAGGGAAAGTCGGGATGATCGCGGGGGACATCCTGAAAGACCGGCGTATCGTTGCGGTTGCCAAGGCGGATTTGCCGCGCGGGGCGATCGGCATAAAAGCGGTTGTAGGTGGTCACTAGCCAGCGGACAAACTGACCCCGACCAATGGGGGCATTGGGTTGCAGGCGATCGCCTGTGGTGCTGAGGACTCCCAGTTCTGCTAAATCGCCAATAGCAGGCCGAAGAGGAGCAGGAGTATCCTCTAAATCGGTAAAGGTTTGGGGTGAGGTGGCGTTGGCTTGGGAGGGAGGTGGGGCAACTGTGAGGGGGGTGTAAGCCACAGTGAATGTTGTGAGGTTATTTTCTGGCACGGTGTTGATGGTAACATGCACTTCCAGTTCAGAATTGCGCCCCTTGAGGCTGACGGTATTGCCAGTCACCTGCTGCTCTACCAGTTGCCAGCCCGATTCTTGAAATTGCCGCGTGTAGAACTGCTGCAGGGCGATCGCCGGTGCCCTTACTTGCCAGCGAGTTTCCGTTGTCTGGGGAGCTCCTAGTTGCGGCTGCGTACTCACAAGGATGGCATCGGGAAATCGCAAATTCTCCGGCAGCGTTGTCGTCGGTGCCCACGGGTGTGTTGAGGGGGGGGGATTTCCGGCCCATTGCTCCGCATTGGGATCAGCGGCAAACCAATTTTGCAGCCCACTCCCCTGGCAGCTACTGAGCAGCAGGGCACTCAAGAATAGGAACCTCCATCCCAATGGGCGCGATCGCTTCAATGTTCTCTAACCCTCAACTGGCTGCCTCTTTGCTGAGCACTGATTTCAGTCGCCACAGGAGAAATGTCTGCCCCAACTCCAAGGGCAGAGGGGTTACTCCTTCAATACAGGACTGTACCCAACCGTCACCCCAAGACCACTCCTGCCAGCCCTCAATGGCCTGCCGCAGCACCAGGACGAGTCGCTCTGCGGTTAGCAATTCCACCCGATGCTCCAGTTTTAACCAAAGGAATTCACTGGTGAAGGTCTCCCCCGCCTGGAGGCGATCGCCCGTTGTCTGAAGCTGGAGCGGCCACAACCAGCGGCGTAGCTGGGCTGGCTGCGTCAAATAATCCCGCAGTTGGTCTGCACTGGCTGCCACTTCAATGCGCAAATGGCTGGACTGAAATGTTCCTAGCATTGCTTTTCCTAAGCATCCTAAGAAGAGAGGTACGTGTAACTGCGCAAGCTCTGCTCGTAGTTTTCTAAGAGGTGCTGCGCTTCCGCCAATGTAATTTGCTGTTCTGCAAGTGCGGCCTCAGCACGGCGGCGGATTTTTTCCAATAGAGCATCCCCCTGGTACTGTACATAGCCAAGGACTTCTTGCATGGTATCCCCCCGCACTAAATGCTCAATTTCATAGCCCTTTGGCGTTAGACGAATATGAACGGTGTTTGTATCCCCAAATAGGTTGTGGAGATTGCCCATGATCTCTTGGTAGGCACCATTGAGAAAAAGGCCGAGATAGTAGGGTTCGCTAGGGCGAAAAGGATGGAGTTCCAAGACCGATTTCACATCCCGCAGATCAATGAACCGGTCAATTTTGCCGTCGCTGTCGCAGGTGAGATCGGCAAGGATGCCCCGCTCTGTGGGTTCTTCATCAAGGCGGTGAATGGGCATGATGGGAAACAGTTGATCAATAGCCCAGCTGTCGGGGACAGACTGAAACACCGATAAATTGATGTAGTAGATTGAGGCCATGATTTTTTCAAGATCTTCTAGATCGTCGGGGACGTATTCCTGCTGGCGCACAATGTCTAAAATCTTGGCACAGCAGGCCCAAAAGAGGCTCTCTGCCCGTGCCCGCCCTGGTAAACTCAAGTAGCCAAAGTTAAAGAGACTAATGGCTTCCCCCTTAAATTGCAGGGCATCGTTGTAGGCCTCTTGGTAGTTATTCTCATCAATCGTTTGGTACGTGTCATAGAGATTGCGGATAATCAGGTGCTCCTCCTCGGTCGCCGGTTCGGGCGTGACTTTGGGCACTTCACTGACCCCCAAGACATTGAAAATCAATACCGATTGATGGGAGGCAATGGCGCGGCCACTCTCACTAATAAGAATGGGATCGGGAATGCCCCGCTGCCGACAGGCGTCCTTAATGCCAGCAACCACATCACTGGCGTAGTTTTGCATACTGTAGTTTTTCGAGGCATGGAAGTTAGTTTTGGAGCCGTCGTAGTCCACCCCCAAGCCACCCCCCACATCCAGGTACTGCATATTGGCACCGAGGCGCACCAGTTCGCCATAAATTTGCCCCGCCTCGCGAATGGCATCCTTGATGACGCTAATGGCAGAGATTTGCGAGCCAATGTGAAAGTGCAACAGTTGCAGGCAATTGAGCATTCCCGCTTCCCGCAGTTGTTCAACGGCAGCTAAAATTTCTGGTACCGTCAAACCAAATTTGGCGCGATCGCCGGCGGAGGTGCCCCAGCGTCCTACCCCCTGGGTACTGAGTTTTGCCCGCACGCCCAAAATGGGTTCAATGCCCAAGGTTTGGCTAACAGCAATGACTTCCGCCACCTCTTCTGGCTGTTCAAGGACAATGATGGCAGTGTGGCCAAGGCGACGGGCAAGAATTGCCGTTTCAATATAGGCGCGATCCTTATAGCCATTGCAGATGAGCAGTGCACCGGGGGTATTTAGCATTGCCAAGGCAATGAGCAGTTCCGGCTTAGAACCCGCCTCTAGGCCGAACTGGTGAGACTGGCCAAAGCGCACGAGGGCTTCAATGATGTGGCGCTGCTGATTGCACTTGATGGGAAAAACCCCCTTGTATGTGCCCTGATAGCCATAGCGGGCAATGGCACGGGCAAAGCAGGCATTTAGCCGCTCAATCCGATCCTCGAGAATATCGGAAAATCGCAGCAGTAACGGCAGGCCAATGTTGCGCTGCTGGAGCGCCTGCACGAGTTCATAGAGATCCAACGACCCACCGCGATCGCCTTTGGGAGAGACGGTGACATGACCCGCGGCATTAATGCCAAAATAGGGTTCTCCCCAGCCCTGAATACGGTAGAGCTGCTCGCTGTCCTCAATCGTCCAATTGCTGGTTTTCGTAACCGTCAATGCCATTGTGGGTGACACAGCAGCCATAGTGCGCTCTCAAACCAAACCCTGCTGATCCTAACTTGTTTTTGCCAGTGGCACCAATGCAATTGCAGTTTGGCTTTTCAGAAGGGTTCAACTGGCATGGTAGCATTAGGGATCGCTTCCCCTACCGCTGACCGCCATGGCCTTTACGAAAATTTTGATTGCTAATCGTGGCGAAATTGCCCTGCGGATTCTACGTACCTGTGAAGAATTGGGCATTGCAACGGTTGCCGTCTATTCCACCGTAGATCGCCATGCCCTGCACGTGCAACTGGCGGATGAGGCGGTGTGCATTGGCGAAGCCCCTAGTGGCCGCAGCTATCTGAATATTCCCAACATTATTGCCGCTGCCCTTACCCGCCATGTCTCGGCCATTCACCCCGGCTATGGCTTTTTAGCAGAAAATGCCCGCTTTGCAGAGATTTGCGCCGATCACAAGATTACCTTTATTGGGCCAAGCCCTGCGGCTATGCGTGCTATGGGGGATAAATCCACCGCCAAAAAAACCATGCAACAAGTAGGGGTGCCCACTATTCCCGGCAGTGATGGTTTGGTGCAGGATGAGGAAACGGCGCGGGCGATCGCCCGCAAAATTGGCTATCCTCTGATGATCAAGGCCACCGCTGGCGGAGGTGGGCGCGGTATGCGCCTGGTGCACTCTCCAGAGGAGTTGGGACGTGCCCTGAGTGCTGCTCAAGGGGAAGCAGAAGCTGCCTTTGGCAATGCCGGCGTCTATCTAGAGCGGTTTATTGAAAATCCCCGCCACATTGAGTTTCAGATTCTTGCCGATAGTTATGGCAATGTCATCCATCTCGGCGAGCGGGATTGTTCAGTGCAGCGGCGTCACCAAAAGCTCCTTGAGGAAGCTCCCAGCCCTGCGCTGACCCCAGAGTTGCGCGCCCAAATGGGAGCAGCCGCTATCACTGCCGCCAAGGCCATTAACTACGTCGGTGCCGGCACGATTGAATTTCTCCTTGACGGCCATGGCAACTTCTACTTTATGGAGATGAATACCCGTATTCAGGTGGAGCACACCGTTACAGAAATGATTACGGGACTTGATCTAATTGCTGAGCAAATTCGCATTGCCCAAGGGGAACCCCTCAGCTTGACCCAAGAACAGGTGCAGTTGCGGGGACATGCCATTGAATGCCGCATTAATGCCGAAGACCCCGAGCGCAATTTTCGTCCCCATCCCGGTCGCATTAGCGGTTACTTGCCTCCCGGCGGCCCTGGGGTGCGGATGGACTCCCATGTTTACACCGACTATGAAATCCCCCCCTACTATGATTCGCTAATCGGTAAATTGGTGGTGTGGGGGAGCGATCGCCCTGCTGCCATTGCCCGCATGAAGCGCGCTCTGCGCGAATGTGCAATTATGGGGGTGCCGACCACCATTCCTTTTCATCAACAAGTGCTGGATACGCCTGAGTTCCGCAGTGGCATTGTCTATACCAACTTTGTTGATAAGCTCATGACCACATTGGGCTGGAACGCTTAATGCCTAGACAAAGAAAATTACTGATTGCAGCGAGTGGTACCGGGGGGCATCTCTTTCCGGCGCTGGCAGTAGCTGAGGAATTGCCCGAATATGAGATCCATTGGTTGGGGGTGCGCGATCGCCTTGAACAGCAATTCATTCCACCCCACTATCCCCTGCATACCGTCAACTTTAGCGGTGTTCAGGGCAAAACCCCTTGGGCAAAGCTGCGCCCCCTGTGGCAATTGTGGGGAGCTTTTTGGCAGACGCGCCAGTTGTTAAAACAGGGAAACTTTCAAGGGGTGTTTACCACCGGTGGCTACATTGCGGCACCGGCCATTTTAGCGGCTCGCAGTTTAGGGCGTGTCGCCCTGCTCCATGAAGCCAACGCCCTACCGGGCAAAGTCACCCGCTGGCTGGCTCCTTGGTGTACGCTGGTTGCTTTGGGAACCTCCGCGAGTTTAGCCTACCTTAACTCCAAACGGCTGAACCTACGGGTCACTGGCACACCGGTGCGTCCTGATATTCTCCATCCCGGCAACTTGGAGTTACCGATTCCCAAGGAGGTGCCCCTGATTCTGGTCATGGGGGGCAGTCAAGGGGCAGTGGCCATCAATTGCCTGGTGCGGGAAACGGTTCACCGTTGGCTGGCGGCTGGGGCTTGGGTTGTACATCTTACGGGCAACAATGATCCGCAGGCCCAAAGTGTGCAGCATCCCCACTACCTGGTTTTTCCCTTCTTTGAACCCATAGGGCCACTACTGCACCGCGCAGATATCGTCATTAGCCGAGCCGGCGCCAGTGCCTTGGCGGAACTGACACTCACAGGAACCCCGGCGTTATTAATTCCCTATCCCTATGCGGCCGAGGATCACCAAACAGTCAATGCTAAAGTGCTCGTGAGTGCCGGCGCCGCTGAAATGATCCCGCAATCGGCATTGACGGGCGATCGCCTCGGACAGATCATTTTAGAATGGCTACGGCAGCCAAAAAAATTGCAAGCTATGGCAGAGAATGCCCGCCAACTGGCCATGCCCAACAGCACCCAGCAGGTTGCTGACCTCATTCGTACGCTGATTCCCGCCCCCTAGGAAACTTGCTATGCCCATTCGTCTCCTTTTTGTCTGTCTTGGCAACATCTGCCGCTCTCCTGCCGCCGAAGGGATCATGCAACACCTCATCAAAGACGTCGGTTTAGAGCAGCAGATTGAATGTGATTCTGCTGGCACGAGTAACTTTCATGTTGGCGATCCGCCCGATGCTCGCATGGTGATGAGTGCACGCCAACGGGGACTCCACTTGACCCATCGGGCACGCCAATTCCATGCCGCCGACTTTGAAGAATTTGATCTGATTTTGGCGATGGATCGGGAAAATTACTACGAGATTTTGCGCCTTGATCCTGAGGGGAAGTATCGCGATAAGGTGCGCCTAATGTGTGATTTTTGCCGCCACTACGACGCGAAGGAAGTGCCCGACCCCTACTACGGCGGTCGCCAGGGGTTTGAGAGGGTGTTGGATCTGCTCACCGATGCCTGTGAGGGGCTCTTGGAGTATCTCAAGGCCAACTATCCCCAACTACAGGAGCACCACTGATGGACTATCGCAGTGCAGGTGTGGATGTGGCCGCTGGCCGTGCCTTTGTTGAGCAGATTCGCCCCTTGGTGCAGCGCACTCAACGACCGGAAGTTGTGGGACAACTGGGGGGCTTTGCTGGGCTGTGTCAAATTCCCAAGGGCTATCGGCAGCCGCTTTTGGTGTCGGGAACCGATGGCGTGGGCACGAAGTTAAAACTAGCTCAGGCACTGAATCGCCACAATACGGTTGGCATTGATCTGGTGGCTATGTGTGTTAACGATGTCCTCACCTGTGGCGCTGAGCCACTTTTCTTCTTGGACTACATTGCCTGTGGGCGTCTAGCGCCAGAGATGATGACTGCTGTGGTAGCCGGTATTGCCCAAGGGTGTGAAGCAGCCGGTTGTGCCCTCTTGGGGGGAGAAACGGCAGAAATGCCAGGGTTTTATGCCGAAGGGGTCTATGACCTTGCGGGTTTTTGTGTGGGCGTGGTTGAACAGGATCGGGTGCTAGATGGCACACAGGTACAGGTGGGGGATGTGGTTTTGGGATTGGCCAGTTCTGGGCTGCACAGTAATGGCTTTAGTTTAGTGCGCAAAATTGTCAGCGATCGCCAGCTCAGTTGGCAAGCTCCCCCCTTTGGCAACACTCCCCTTGCTGACCTGTGCTTAGAACCGACCCGCCTCTATGTCCAACCCATTCGTGCTGCTTTAAGCCAAGGGATTCCCATCCACGGTATGGCCCACATCACTGGCGGGGGGTTGCCCGAAAATTTGCCCCGCTGCTTGGGGCCGGGGCAATCGGCGCAACTGGATCCTGAGGCTTGGCCAATTCCACCACTCTTTCACTGGCTGGGGGAGATGGGAAGCGTCAGCTTGGGGGAACTCTTTAACACCTTCAATATGGGCATTGGTTACACCGTTGTTTTACCGACGTCAGCAGTTGCAGCGGCTCAGGCCTGCTTTGCCGAATGGGGGATTGAGAGCTGGCGGATTGGCACCGTTGTTGCGGGAACAGGTGAAGTGTTGGGATTACCGGCTGCCTAATCCCTTCATGTTGGCCATTCAGCCTTTTGTCCACGCCTAAACTTCAAATCTAAGGTGCTGGATACTGCCACAAGCGGTTACAAAAAATGATGGCTCACTTCAGAATCGTTGAGAAAAGAGTTGTCTCAAAGGGTAGCCCTTGAATCCCTAGAGAGTAATGTCTAATCGTCGTTCGCCAAAGGAAAGGCGGGCAGGCCTGTCAAGCAGTTTCAGATGTTCTGGTCAAGGGTCAATAACCAAAACGGGAAGTTTCACCAAACCCACCCAATGAGCACCTGTGGCGATGAATTGAATTAATCCTTAGTTTGCCCGTTCACAGCAGGCGTCCTCATAACCAAGCTGCTATAAGCATCGCTAAACCCAGACCTGTGAGGGCAATCCAGACAAAGGCATTC
>NZ_JARJMS020000052.1:2500-23812 GCF_029335995.1 Thermosynechococcus sp. Uc | reverse complement strand
GGGTGGGGGTTTCCGTCGGCGCTGGGGTAGGCGTTGGCTCTGTAGGAGTTGGTTCTGGCTCTGGGGTCGGTGTCGGAGTGGGGGTGGGCGTCACCTCCACGGGTGGCACGGCAGTTGGCAGCGTTGGTGGGAATTCCTGCTCCTGAGGAGGCAGGGGAGGAGGAGCCACTGTGTCCACGGGTTGATTGCGCAGAAATAGCCCCAAACCAATACCCGCCAAGCTGCCAAAGATTGCTGTGACCAGAAGCCATAGCCACGGCGAAAAATTGCGTTGCTTAGGGGGAACCACGACGGCTGTCCCCTGCGGTTGAGTATTTACCAAGAGCGTGGAGCGGTGCTGCGGCATCACCGCTACGGTTGCTGTGGTTTGACGCGCCACGGAGTGCCCCATGAGCAGTTGCAACCAAGACCGCACAGTTTGGGGGCGTTCCCGCACATCCAAAGCCATTCCCGCTTCAATGGCATCAATTGTGCGCTGACTAAGATTGGGCTGAAACTGTCGTAAATCTTCAAGAGGTACGCGATCTCGCAAAATCGAGGCCACGGGGGGGCGTCCTGCTAAGAGGGCATAGAGCGTTGCTGCAAGGGCATAGACATCCGTTGCCGGTGTCCATTGATGGCGGGGCAAATACTGCTCAACCGGTGCATAGCCCGCCGAGAGGAGTCCGGTATTTGTTTCTGTGACACCTATGGTGTATTCACGGGCAATACCAAAGTCAATCAGTACCACTTGGTCTGTGCCATCCCGCAGCATGATGTTATCGGGCTTGACATCGCGGTGCAGCAATCCGTGCTCATGTACCAATTCAAGGGCACTGGCCACTTGGCGGATATAGTGGAGAGCCGTTTTTTCCGGTAGGGGACCCTCCTCCTGAATCACCTGTGCCAATGTTCGGCCGGGGATATAGTCCATCACAATGAAGGGGCGCCCCCCCTCAATAAAGCAATCACTAACGCGGACAATGTGGGGATGGTTAAACTGGGCAAGACGTTGAGCTTCTTGGATAAACCGCTCCCCTAGATCATGGATATGCTTCGGGGGTTCCTGCTGTAAGCTCAATGTTTTGAGCACCACTGGCTGATGGAGCAGGGTGTGGGTTGCACGATAGGTGACCCCAAAGCCCCCCTGACTCAAAAGGGCATCGAGGCGATATTTGCCCCCTTGGAGGGTTGTGCCCACACTAAGCAAACCGAGGGAGGACATAGGCACCTTAGGGACGCAATGGAGCAGAGGGAGCAGTGGTTGGTAGCGGCGCTGATTGTTGACTAAGAATAACCAAGCGATAGCCTAGATATGCAGGTAAAGTTGCCATCATCATCAAAAGTATCACAGACAACAAAGATTCCCATTCAAACCGAGGTCCATAGTAGCTGCGGTAGGGATCATACTTAGGAGTGGGTTTAATTTTTTCCCGCAGAGCCATGGGTCGCTTAAAGCGCAGACGGCGATCATCGAGCTTTTCAAACAGTATCCAGCCCCCTTGTGCTTCCTCTTGGCAAACCTTGCGCAGTACCTCAGGATCATGAAATTGGTTGCGGCGCGATCGCACAATTTTGAATTCCCATCCCCCCAGCTTGGGGGAGACTTGCTGTTGTTCTGGTTTAGAAGGGTATGTCGTCAACTGTTCCTCTTCTTCATTGCGTTGTTGGCTGAGTTGTTCCTGCCAGCTCCACCACTGATAATAAAGCAGTGCTGACACACCGAGGCTACCGCTCATGAGGGATAATAGGACTACTTCAGCCATGGGGCACAGGGATAAGTATCTGTTGGGCGATCGTACGCGAAAAATTGCCCTCTGCTTAGGAGAGTTCACCTCCTTCGCCCCGGCGCACAAAGTGACAGATGCCCCGTTCTGAAGCACCGATGAAGTCACAAAACTCTTGAATGAGCGGATGCACAAACTGTTCCCGCAGGTACTGAACGGCTTGGGAGGTGGTGAATTGAGAACGGTAGAGAATATCCAGAGCCTTTTTGAGGAGCTGTCGGTCTTGGGCTGAAAAGCCAGCTCGCCGCAAGCCCACCACATTTAAGCCCATGATCGTGTTGGTGCTGAGGCTACGGGTCATACAAAAGGGAGGCACGTCTTTTTGAATTGCTGTGCCTCCAGAGAGCATGGCCAAGCGCCCAATGCGGGTAAATTGATGCACAAGACAGTTGCCACTGATAAAGGCGCGATCGCCCACATGGGCATACCCGGCAATCAAGGCATTATTGGCGATCGTTACATAGTTTCCCACATAGGCATTATGGCCTAAATGACTGTGAGCCATGAGCAGACAATCATGCCCCACATGGGTCACCGTCTCCGGTTGGGTTCCCCGATGAATCGTCACTCCCTCGCGCAACGTACAGCGATCGCCAATGTGGACATAGCTAATGCCCCCCTGATAGGCGACATCCTGAGGCAGATCGCCAATGACTGCCCCACTGTGAACTTTGCAGTCTTTGCCAAGGCGGGTATATCCCAGCAGGGTGACATGGGAAGCTAAGCGCGTACCCCGCCCAATCTCCACCGTAGCCGCCACATAGCAAAAAGGGCCAATCTCCACATCCTCTCCAATCTGGGCACCCGCTTCAATGACTGCCGTGGGATGAATTGCCATGAACTTCCTGCATGTTGGACTGAACCTTCTTAACATAAAAGAGATTACGTGATTTTGATTCCCCATGACTGAGGATTTGCGGCAATATCTCCAGCTTTTAGAGCAGCGGCAACAACTGCGGCGCATTACAGTACCGGTTGATCCCGATTTGGAGATAGCGGAAATCTGTAACCGTCTCCTGACCGCTGGAGGACCTGCCCTACTCTTTGAAAATGTGATTGGTTCCCCTTACCCCCTAGTCATTAATCTTTTGGGAACTGTGGAGCGGGTGTGCTGGGCAATGAAAATGGAGCATCCCTCAGAGCTGGAGACCCTCGGTGAAAAACTGGCCAAACTGCAACAACCCAAGCCACCCAAAACTCTAGGTCAAGCCCTTGATTTTGGCAAACTTCTCTTTGAGGTAGTTCGCGCCAAGCCAAGTCGCGATCTATTACCCCCCTGTCAGCAGGTGGTGATCAAGGCTCCTGATTTAGATTTGCGGCAACTGCCTCTGATTCGCCCCTATCCCAAGGATGCAGGCAAAATTATTACCCTTGGTCTTGTCATTACCAAAGACTGTGAGACCGGCATTCCCAACGTGGGAATTTACCGCTTGCAACTGCAATCCCCAACCACCATGACCGTGCACTGGCTCTCAGTGCGGGGAGGAGCACGCCATCTCCGTAAGGCCGCTGCCCGTGGCCAAAAGTTAGAAGTCGCTGTGGCTTTGGGTGTGCATCCTTTGATCATCCTAGCAGCAGCAACGCCAATTCCCGTGGACTTATCTGAATGGCTCTTTGCTGGGCTTTATGGTGGGGGAGGAATCCATTTGGCCAAGTGCAAAACCGTTGATTTGGAGGTGCCTGCCCAGTCGGAGTTTGTCCTTGAGGGCACCATTACCCCCGGTGAAGTCTTGCCCGATGGCCCCTTTGGCGATCACATGGGCTACTACGGCGGTGTGGAAGATTCGCCGGTCATTCATTTTCACTGCCTCACCCATCGCCGCAATCCCATCTACCTCACAACCTTTAGTGGCCGCCCGCCCAAGGAAGAGGCAATGATTGCCCTTGCCCTCAACCGCATCTACACCCCGATTTTGCGGCAGCAGGTTCCAGAGATTGTGGACTTCTTTTTGCCCATGGAAGCCCTCAGTTATAAGGCGGCGATTATTTCCATTGACAAAGCCTACCCAGGTCAAGCCCGCCGCGCTGCCCTCGCTTTTTGGAGCGCCCTACCCCAATTTACTTACACCAAGTTCGTAATTGTCGTGGACAAAGAAATCAATATCCGTGATCCGCGTCAGGTGGTGTGGGCGATTAGCTCCAAGGTGGATCCCAGCCGCGATGTGTTTATTTTGGCAGATACCCCCTTTGACTCCCTTGACTTTGCCAGCCAAAAAATTGGCCTTGGGGGACGCATGGGCATTGACGCCACCACCAAAATTCCGCCAGAAACAGACCATCCTTGGGGCGATCCCCTCACCTCAGATCCTGAGGTGGCACGGCAAGTCACAGAACGCTGGCAGGAATATGGCCTAGGTGATATTGACTTAACCACCTTAGATGCAACGCGGTTTGGCTACGAGTTAGCCGCAGCTTTACGTTGGCAATAATCGGAAAAAAGCGGTGTGTAAACCCCCTAAAGAGGCCATTCGCAAGACCATTGAGCAGTACCGCCGCGCATCCTACGCATGAACGCGAAGCGTCATATTCCCAGTTTCCCAGAAGCAGGCTGTAGGCTTTTTCTGGAAATCACCCGATTTGTAAACAGGCCAAAAGTTGGCATGAACAATTTCAACCCCAAACCCACAGGCAGAAATGACCTAGGGTGCTACAAAGGCAAAAGTTCCTAACAGTAGGCGAGAGCGCGGCTTCCCGCTCTGGTAACAGGCTTGGGAAGCTACGATTGAATTGCGAAGCAATAAATCGCTAGTTGCGTTCAAAATGCAGTCTGACCAGCAGGGTGTGGCATGGTTTGCCTGCAACAAGTTGATTACTGTTTAGGCAACTAGCCGCGATAGGCTAAAAGATAGGCTAGCAATTTGCCGCTATTGTTTGGATACTTGGGATGGGTCGCACCTACCGCACAATTGGCATTAATCTCAAGGCAATGCCCCTGGGAGAAAGCGATCGCCTGCTCAGTGTTTTTAGTCGCGATCGCGGGCTATTGAAGTTAGTGGCACCCCATAGCCGTGGCTCCCGCTCAAAACTGGGCGGACGAGTGGACTTGTTTGTTGTCAATGACCTTTTTATTAGTCCTAGGCGCAATCTAGATCGCATTCTCCAAGCAGAAACAGTTGCCACATACCAAGGCCTGAATAGCCATCTCAGCACGCTGACTGCTGCCCAATATCTCGGTGAAGTGGTACTCTACCAAGTCCAGCCGCAGCAGCCTCAGCCGGATCTCTTTGATTGGCTTTGTGCTACCTTAGACCAGCTTCAGGGGGTCTCTCCTCGGGCAGCCCTAGCACTCTTGGTGCGCGGCCTCTGTGGCATTCTGCGATTGGGGGGGATTGCCCCGGAATGGTACCAGTGCCATGAAAGTGGCTGCGAAATTGCCGTCCCTGCGGCGGATACCGACTGGCGATTGGGCTTTAGTTTTGCCGGCGGTGGCGTTTTTACCATCAAGGCAGAGCACACAGCGCAGCGGGATTCTCCGTCGCGTATTTGTGGCGATCGCCAACTGACAGCCAGTGAAGTCCGTCTGGGGCAATGGCTGGCAATGCCCACCACTCAATCTTTAACACGGGATGAATTCCTTGCCCAAGCGGAGGCCTATCCCCTCAGTGTTTGGCTCTCCTTTGAGCGGGTGTTGCGCCAATACTTGCAATTTCATCTGGAGCAGACGTTGCGAGTGCCCCCCCTTCTTGATAGTTGTTTTTCACCTGTGGCAGTGTCACAGCTATGACCATTGAGCACCAAGACCTTCGTTTGAATTTGCCCCTTCCCCCTGTGCCCCCCCTTTGGCAAAACCGCAATTTTATTGCTCTTTGGCTGGCGCAGATCTGCTCGCAGTTAGCCGATAAAATTTACCTTGTGTTTGTTATTGCCCTCACCACCGAGTTTTTTCAAGGGGCAAACCAGAGCATTAGTGGTTGGGTGTCAGCAATCATGATCGCCTTTACAATTCCGGCCATTCTGTTGGGGTCGGTGGCGGGGGTACTGGTGGATCGCTGGTCAAAGAAACAGGTGCTCATTGTTACCAATCTCTATCGTGCCCTGCTGGTTCTGTGCCTTCCGGTTACAATTCTCCTTGGCGCTGGGCGATGGTTTGGCTTTGTTGCCCTGTTGCTAGTTACATTTGCTATCTCCTGTTTAACCCAGTTTTTTGCCCCTGCCGAGCAGGCGGCGATTCCGCTATTGGTGGATAAGTCCCATTTAATGGCGGCTAACTCCCTCTATACCCTGACAATGATGGCCGCTCTGGTGGTGGGCTTTGCGGCGGGTGAACCCCTGCTGCATCTGGCCAGTCATTGGCATTCTCAGTGGGGTGGAGCTATCTTTTTGAGTGCCTGCTATGGGGGAGCGGCGCTTCTGCTCCTGCTGTTGCAGCCGCCCGATCAGTGCCCTCTGCTGCCCCAGAGCGATCGCCACCTAGGGCAAGAACTGCGCCAAGGACTGCGCCTTTTGCAGGAATACACAGCCTTGCGTTTTGCTCTGTTGCAACTGATTTTGCTCTTTGCCATTGTGGCTGCTATGTCAGTGTTGGTGGTGCGCCTTGCAGAGGTCTTACCCACCCTCGATACGGATCAATTTGGGTTTCTGTTGGCTGCTGCCGCTGGCGGACTAGGCCTAGGAGCACTGCTTTTGAATACCTTGGGTAAACGCTTTTCCTACGGCTGGTCGGGTTTGATTGGCTGTTGGGGCATGGGGGGCATGTTTTTGGGTCTCTCCCTAAGCCTCGATTCTTTGGCTTGGAGCATGGCCTATATCGTTGGTTTGGGCTTCTTTGCCGCCTTTGTGGCGATTCCAATGCAAACCCTAATCCAGCTTATGACACCCGCCGAACAGCGGGGGACGATTTTTGGGCTGCAAAATAACCTCGTGAATATTGCCCTCAGTGTGCCCTTGGCAGTTGCTGGCTTAGCGGAGACGTGGTGGGGGCTACCACCGGTACTCATCAGCTTGGGAGGGGCGATCGCCCTCGGCGGGACGCTCATGACCCTCAGCCATCGCAACGGCAAGGGGACGGGGAGCATTTTCTAAAAGTTCCATAAAAAATCTTAAATCCTTTCATCTTGACGTTTTTTGCGCTACGCTGTAGAGTCAATTGACGCTTTTGCTGGCGTAACTTACCATGTCACCCGCTTTCCCCTCCTCCCCTATGACTTCCTCTAGCCCTGTGATCGCTCTTAAGGAAATGGTGTCGCGGTTACAGCGGGAAAACAGTAAAATTCAGGAGCTATTGGCATCCCTCAGCTTTGCGCTGCGGAGTTTCAACAATCTCAATCAATTTTTTGAACTGATCCCGCTCATTACCTGTCGGGTCACAGAGGCGGAGGCGGCTGCTTTAGTCCTATTTCGGGCGGACGGTCAAGCCCGCCTAGAACAACTCCATTGTCACGCCAGCGATCAGTGCCCGAATATTCGGGCTGCCCTAGAGACGGCCACTCGTACCCTTGCCAATAGTGTTGCTATGGCTGCTATTGATGCGGGCAGCGATCGCGAGTTTAGCCGTCCTCGGCTTGAGCAACTGTTGGATCAGCAACTGCGAGAACGCCTCCCCCAAGGCATTCAATTCTACGGCACTGCTATTCTTGTCAAGGATTCAGGACTCACAGAGCGGGGGCGATTATACGTTTTTAGCCAGCAACCAGAGTACGAGTGGAATGAAACGCGGCAGCAACTCCTGCAGGTCATTGCCGATCAAACAGCAGTGGCCATTGCCAATGATGAACTGGCCTTGAAACTGCGCGATCGCCAACGGTTAGACCGAGAACTAGAAATTGGTGCTGAAATTCAACGGCGACTTTTACCCCACCGCTGTCCCAAAATCCATGGGCTAGAGCTAGCCGCCGAGTGTCGCACCGCCAGTTGGGTTGGAGGGGACTACTATGACTTTATTCCCATTACCTATGGCCTCAGCGATCAACAAGACATTGAACAAGGCCGTTGGGGCATTGCTATTGGGGATGTCATGGGTAAAGGGGTTCCGGCCGGCCTAATCATGACAATGACACGGGGGATGTTACGGGCGGAAGCTCTCAATGGTCACCGTCCTAGCCGCATTTTGCAGCATCTCAACCGGGCAATGCAGCCGGACTTAGAAAGCTCCCACCGCTTTGTAACCCTCTTTTACTCTGAGTACAATCCGCAAACGCGACTCCTAGCCTACAGTAATGCAGCTCACCTTCCCCCCCTGCTCTGGCGCGCTGAAACGGGGATCGTCCATCGCTTGGATACCTACGGCATGCTCATTGGTCTAGATGCCCGCAGCCAATATCAAGAGGCTGAAGTACGCCTTCAACCAGGCGACACCGTGGTCTACTACACCGATGGCATTACAGAAGCGGATAATCCCAAGGGTAAACGCTTTGAAGAAGAACGCCTAGCCGCAGTTATCAAGGAAGGCTGTGCCAAAGGTTTAGGGGCACAGGCACTATTGGATTACATCTTTGATGCCGTTGAGGCCTTTACCGCTGCCAATGGACGGCGGAGCGATGATATGACATTGGTGATTCTGCGGGTTCTTGACGAAACTTGAGTAAGCGGATAGGGTTACGAATTGGCTACCCCTTTGACCCACAGGTGCAGCATCCCCTTCAAAAGTAATCCCATAGATCTAGTAATAATAGCAACAGAGGCAGCTAAGATAACCACAGGGGTGTGTGAGGTGGGGATGCGCTACTTCGTTGAAGTCAGCTTCTGCTGCGATGATGATGCCATTTGGGATACACTGACTCGCTACTTAGGTTTTGTGGAAGCGGAGACCCTTGATCAAGCAATAACCCTGCACCATTTCTTTGAAATCCATCCCCTTGTCTCTGGTGTGGAAACCTTTGTGCAATCGAGTGAAAGCCAGCCCTACCTCCTGATGACAACCTATGCAGAGCGCATCAGCAAGGCCAATGTTCAACGTAGCCGCTTTCAAGAGGCAGTTTCCATTCTGGGGGAAAATAGTCCGGGACTCGCAGAGTGGCTCTTTATGGAAACCACGGGGGATGAGTATTAAGTACCCTGACTCACAGTAGAGAAAACTATAATAGAGAGTTCCTTGGAGCACACGATAGGAAGTTGTGACGTGGCCATGTCCGACGATCGCCCGCTGCCCCATTCTGAGACAGAGTCCCCTGCCCTACGGTTAGGACGCAACCCCGGTCTTCAGGTGCGCCACGATGAAGTGGAGCGATCGCTCCTAACGCCAATGCTTCAGCACTATGCCGAAATTAAAGATGCCTACCCCCAAGCCCTACTCCTCTATCGGGTAGGGGATTTCTACGAAACCTTTTTTCAGGATGCCTGTATCGTTGCTCGCGAACTCGAACTGGTGCTCACCGGCAAAGAGGGGGGCAAAGAAGTGGGACGAGTTGCCATGGCTGGCATTCCTCACCACGCCCTTGAACGTTACTGCCGCACCCTCATTGAAAAAGGCTATGCCATTGCCATCTGTGACCAAGTGGAAGACCCCGCCCAGGCCCAAGGATTGGTGAAGCGGGAAGTAACCAAAGTGTTTACACCAGGAACGGTCTTAGATACGGAGCTACTTCAGCCGCGCCGCAATAATTTTTTAGCTGCCGTTCTGCTTTCTGGGAACCATTGGGGGCTGGCCTATGCCGATGTCTCCACAGGAGAGTTTTGTACCACCCAAGGGAGCGATCGCGCTGATTTAGTGGCGGAACTCAACCGCCTGCAACCCGCAGAAATTCTCCTTCCCAGTGAAGCGCCGGACATTAACCGTGTTCTGCGCCCCGGCGAAGCCAAGGATCAATTACCTGCTGAATTGCCGCCCCAATGGTGCTACACTCTGCGATCGCCCCAAGATTTTCAGGCAGCGGAAGCGCGCCAACGCCTGTGTCAACGCTTTCAGGTCAAATCCCTCGAAGGCTTTGGCTGTGAACATCTGCCCCTTGCCATGCGGGCGGCCGGTGGCCTCTTGGCCTATTTAGATGAAACCCATCGCCACCAACCGGTGCCCCTGCAAAACCTCAGCACCTATTCCTTGGCTCAGTATCTCTTCCTTGACCCGCAAACCCGCCGCAATCTGGAATTGACGCAAACTGTCCGCGATGGCAATTTCCAAGGCTCGCTACTGTGGGCGATCGATCGCACAACGACGGCAATGGGGGGGCGTCTATTGCGCCGCTGGCTCCTGCAACCCCTCCTTGACCTTGAGCAAATCACGGCGCGCCAAGAGGCCATTGCCGAATTGATGGCCAATAGTAGCCTGCGCCAAAGTCTGCACCGCCACCTTCAGGAAATTTATGACCTTGAACGCCTAGCGGGTCGGGCGGGTTCCGGGACGGCCAATGCCCGCGATTTAGCGGCGTTGCGGGACTCGTTTCGCACGTTAGTTTCCCTTGCTGCGGTTGTGACCGCAACCCAATCCCCTTATTTCCAAGTCCTTGCCCACCTGCCACCGGTAATTGAGCAGTTAGCAGATACCCTCAGCGCAGCCCTTGTGGATCAGCCCCCCATTAGTCTCACCGAAGGGGGGCTCCTGCGACCGGGTGCCTATCCAGAACTGGATCAGCAACGCCAGCAAATTGAACAGGATCAACAGTGGATTCTTAACTTAGAAGCCCAAGAACGGGAGCGCACCGGCATTGCCACGCTCAAAGTGGGCTATACCAAAGTTTTTGGCTACTACCTAAGTGTCTCCCGCGCCAAACTAAACCAAGTACCCGATGACTATATCCGCAAACAAACGCTCACAAATGAGGAACGCTTTATTACGGCTGAACTCAAGGAACGGGAAGCACGGTTGCTGGCTGCCCAAAGCCATCTTTTTGAGCTGGAGTACCAGTATTTTGTTCAGTTGCGGGAGCAGGTGGCTGCTCAGGCCTCCACCATTCGTGAGGTTGCGGCGGCGGTAGCAGCCGTAGATGCGCTTTTAGGGTTAGCAGAGGTGGCGCTGTATCAGGGCTATTGCCGACCGCAAATGACCTGCGATCGCCGGCTTCAAATTCGTGGAGGTCGTCATCCCGTGGTGGAGCAGATGTTGCCAGCAGGATTTTTTGTTCCCAATGACACCGAACTCGGTACGGGTGCCGATCTAATAGTGCTGACAGGCCCCAATGCCAGTGGCAAAAGTTGCTATTTACGGCAGGTGGGTCTAATCCAACTGCTGGCGCAAATGGGCAGTTATGTGCCCGCTACGAGTGCCACGTTAGGAATCTGCGATCGCATTTTTACCCGCGTGGGTGCGGTTGATGATCTGGCAACTGGGCAATCCACGTTTATGGTGGAAATGAATGAAACGGCCAATATTCTTAACCATGCCGGCGATCGCTCCCTTGTTCTTCTCGATGAAATTGGCCGCGGTACCGCTACCTTTGACGGGCTGGCGATCGCTTGGTCTGTAGCAGAATATCTTGCCACCGTATTGAAATCGCGCACCATTTTTGCCACCCACTACCACGAGTTGAATCAACTGGCAGCACTCCTGCCCAATGTGGCTAACTACCAGGTGGTTGTTAAGGAACTCCCCGACGAGATTATTTTTTTACACCAAGTCAAGCCCGGCGGTGCTGATCGCTCCTACGGCATTGAAGCGGGTCGCCTTGCTGGACTTCCCCCGGTGGTCATTCAGCGCGCCCGTGAAGTAATGCGCCAGATTGAAAAACACAGCAAAATTGCCGTGGGGCTACGTAAAAGTCAAAAAAATAACCCAGCAGCTCAAACCTTGTCCGAAGCTGACCAGCAAGAACTACCCCTACAGTGAGCCACAGGGGTCAGTGGCGGTAAACCTCTACCTGAAGTTGTTCTTAATGTGCCACTCCGCGGATACCTCGACATGAGGAATCCCATGAAATTTTCCCTACTCCCTAAAATAGTATTAGGCAGGGGTTTGAGAAAGGAGGTCAGCGAGGCAATGAAGAATGAACGCCTAGGGGAATTGCATACCGAAACATCCAACATCCCTAGTAACTCCAGTACCCTCCCTAAAGCAACATATCTGACGTGGCCTTGGATTGCACTGGGAGGAGGTATCTTAGGGATATGCGTCCTCGGGGGGCTGGCTCTCGTTATCGTCAGCGGGCTTTCAGGGGAACCAGCGGTAGCCCCAACCAATTGGCAAGCTAACCCTTCTAGTGCTGAGGTTCCCTTCTCTTCTTCTATTCCGGCTGGCAGTGGTATGGAGATGGGCAGTGATGCCTACACCCCAATGCCGAATTATGATTTTGGAGGCAGTGGCAGCGATTTCAGTCTGGGCAACACCGATGGTTTAGCCGCATCGATTCGCGAGCACAGCAATGAGAACTCTTGGTGGGCAGAGGAGTGGAGCCGTGCCCTAGGGGACAACTATCCCGAGCCAAGCCATATCGATCCTGACGGCAACCCCGGCTGGATTGACCATAGCGGCGCATTCCACGACTACAACTCAGGCATGTCGGAGTATGAGAGCACTACCCTAGGCGGTAGCTATAGCGGCGAGTGAGAAGGATAAAAGAGCGAGAGGGTATCCCTTCATCAGCCTTCCTGAAAAAGGGCAGGCAAGGGGATACGCTCCCTATTTTTTTTTGTAATTGGCTTCTATTCATCCTATTTTTTGGGAGATTATTGCTAGAGTAGCTTAGCTGCAATCTGCCCACAACCGAAAGTTAACCTAACGCAAGCCGTTATCATAGATAGAAGTGTAACGTTTTGTTAACAAGAGGCAGTTGTGGTTGTCCTGTTGAAGCTCCCCCCAGCGGTGCGGCAAACACTATTGAGACTGGTGCTAGCAGGCCTACTGTTTTGGTCAAGCATTGCCGCCATGCTACCTACTTTACCCCTCTATATTGCTGAACAAGGAGGTACGCCCCATCAGGTGGGGTTTGTTATGGGTGCCTTTGCCGTTGGACTCATTTGCTCCCGCTCTTGGCTAGGGACACTGGCCGATCGCCAAGGACGCAAAATTACACTGCTCATTGGCCTCGCTGTGGCCGCGATCGCCCCTCTCTTTTACATCTTCAGCCACAACCTGCCCCTGCTGATTCTTGCACGCTTTGTCCACGGTGTCAGTATTGCCGGCTTTACCACCGGCTATATGGCACTTGTTACCGACATTGCTCCCCTGCAACATCGCGGTGAAATCATCGGCTACACCAGTCTTGTGCATCCCATTGGCGTTGCCCTCGGACCAAGTCTCGGCAGTTGGCTGCAAATGAACTACAGTCACAGTTGGGTCTTCCTTGTTGCCAGTAGCTTAGCCGCCCTTGGGTTCATGGCTGCTGCAGGGGTGCGTGCAGTAAATATCCCACAGGACTTAGGGGTGCCTTGCCCAGAGAAAACCCTCTTTTGGCGGCTTTTGCTCTCAGAGCGGCTGCGCATTCCCAGCCTCGTGATGTTGAGTGTGGGATTGACATTTGGAGCGATCGCCACTTTTATTCCTCTGTTTATTGCCAGCGAACGGCTCGATATCTCGGCGGGGCTGTTTTACTCTGTAGCAGCGATCGCCAGCTTTATTGGTCGCGCGGCTACAGGTTCTGCCTCCGATCGCTGGGGCCGGGGCATTTTCATCTCCGCAAGTCTTGCCTGCTACGTGGTGGCAATGGTGCTCCTTGCCCAAGCCCAAACTGCCTTGGGTGTCCTCTGGGCTGCCATCCTCGAAGGTCTTGCCGGCGGTGTCCTCATTCCCATGGTCGCCGCCCTGATGGCTGATCGCTCCACCCCCCATGAGCGAGGACGGGTTCTCAGCCTTAGTTTAGGGGGCTTTGATCTGGGGATGGCCCTAGCAGGGCCACTGCTGGGAGGGCTGGTTGAACCCTTGGGCTATCGGCTGATCTTTCGCATGGCGGCGGTCTTTAGCCTCTTGGGGCTGACGTTCTTTTTAACCGCCAGTAGCAAAAGCCTGCCCGATTCCCTGCGCTTTGCCCTTGGCATGGGGCGCGATCGCTACGCCCTCTAGCCTATTATTCTTTGGGGATTCGTTACAATTTGTTGAGATAACTCACTACGGAAGAGCGCGTGTCCACACCAGTTTCCGCCAGTTTGACCCCCACCGGCAAATCCTACCGCTGGAATCGCGAACGCTACTCCAAAACGCGGCGCTTCTTTGACATTTGGTTTTTTGTCTGGCGATTTCTTTTTGGTCGCTGGCTCCTCACCCAAGCTTGGAGTTACTGGGGCGGCATGACCGATGCCAAACGTGCGGCGCGACGTCGTGCCCAAGCCATTTGGATTCGCGAAACTTTCCTTGATCTTGGACCGACCTTCATCAAACTGGGACAACTGTTTTCCACCCGCGCCGACCTTTTTCCCAGTGAATACGTCGAAGAACTAAGCAAACTCCAAGACCGCGTCCCTGCCTTTAGTTACGAGCTTGTCGAAAAAATTATCTACGAAGATTTTGGCCGCCATATCCCTGAACTCTTTCGCAGCTTTGATCCCATCCCCATGGCCGCAGCCAGTCTTGGCCAAGTTCACAAAGCGCAACTCCTCTCCGGCGAAGAAGTGGTGGTCAAAGTCCAACGCCCCGGCCTGCGGCAGTTGTTTGATATTGATCTGGCAATTCTCAAGGGTATTACTCAATACTTCCAAAACCATCCTAAATGGGGTCAAGGCCGCGACTGGATGGGCATTTACGACGAGTGCTGCCGCATTCTTTACGAAGAAATTGACTACCTCAATGAGGGACGCAATGCCGACACCTTCCGCCGCAACTTTCGCGATCGCGAGTGGGCCTGTGTGCCCCGCGTCTATTGGCGTTACACCTCACGGCGTGTACTCACCCTTGAGTACCTGCCTGGAATTAAAATCAGTCACTACGAAGCCCTCGAAGCAGCTGGCCTAGACCGCAAACACCTTGCCGAACTGGGGGCAAAGGCCTATCTCTATCAAGTTCTCCACGACGGCTTTTTCCACGCCGACCCCCATCCGGGCAACATTGCCGTCAGCCCTAGCGGTCAACTGATTTTCTACGACTTTGGCATGATGGGACGCATTCAACCCGTCACCCGCGATAAATTGCTGAAAACATTTTTAAGCATTGCCCAACGGGATGCCGAGCAGGTGGTACAGTGCCTTGTAGAACTAGGGGCATTGGTACCCACAGGCGATCTAGGGCCGGTACGTCGCTCGATTCAGTACCTCCTCGACAATTTCATGAACCAGTCCTTTGAAGCCCAATCGGTAGCTCAAATTAGCGATGATCTCTACGAAATTGCCTATAATCAACCCTTTCGATTTCCGGCGACATTTACCTTTGTGATGCGTGCATTTTCCACCCTAGAGGGGGTGGGCAAGGGACTCGACAAAGACTTTAACTTCATGCAAGTTGCCCAACCATTTGCGACCGAACTTATGACCAACGGAAACTTCCCCGATCCTAGTAATGGCAGTCTTTTCTCTGAGCTGAGTCGTCAAGCAGCTCAAGTGGGCAGCAGTGCTATTGGCTTGCCCCGTCGCCTTGAAGAGGTTCTCGATAAGCTTGAAAATGGTGATTTGCGCTTGCGCATCCGTTCCAGTGAGAGCGATCGCATGCTGCGGCGCCTGAGTAACATTAATTTAGGGCTAAATTATGTGGTGCTTATTGGCAGTTTTTCCTTAGTAGCGACAATTTTACTCGTGAACCAGTATCTTCTTTTAGCAGGTGTGGCAGCCGCATTAGCGGTATGGTTTGGGATTCTCTATTGGCGACTCATGCTTAAACTCGATAGGTATGAAAAAATGTTTTAACAAGCAGCCCAAAATAGGGGGGTCATGAAGGTTGCCGGCTTAACCGACTGCGGTCTGATTCGCAGGAGCAATCAGGATGCTTTTTATATTGATGAAAAGCACCACCGTTTTTTTATTGTTGCCGATGGTATGGGGGGTCACGCTGGCGGTGAGGAAGCCAGTCGTTTAGCAGTGGAACATATTCAGACATTCCTAGAAACCCACCTCGAAGACCTTCAGCATGACCCTGTGACCCTACTCCGCCAAGCCTTTCTTGCCGCCAATGACGCTATTGTTGAGCAGCAGCGCCAAAATACTGCCCGTGCTGATATGGGTACGACGGCTGTGGTGGTTCTGGTTGATGCAAAGGGCGATCGCGCTTGGTGTGCCCATGTAGGGGACTCCCGCATCTACCGCTGGCGCCAAGAACAGCTAAAACAGATTACTAGTGATCACACTTGGATTGCCCAGGCAGTGCAGATGGGGAGTTTGACCATTGAGCAGGCACGGCAACATCCGTGGCGTCATGTGCTCTCCCAGTGCCTAGGCCGCGAAGACCTCACCCAAATTGATATTCAACCAATTGATCTAGAGCCGGGCGATCGCCTGCTTCTGTGCAGCGACGGCTTGACCGAAGAACTCACCGATGAGGTCATCAGTATCTACCTCAGTGAACCCGATGTCGAACAAGCAGCGGCTGCCCTTGTGAATGCGGCTAAAACCCATGGCGGCCGCGACAATGTTACCGTCATTGTCATTGGTGTTTAACCCATAAAGCCTATGCAAACGGAATTTATCCGTCTTACCCTCCCCCGCCACTCCCTCCTCCTCCCTTTTCATGACGCTGTTGAACAGGCTCTGCAAGCCCATGGTCAGCCCCTGCGCTGGGCTATTACTGCCACCACGACCACTGATTTAACGGTTGAAGCCATCGTTCTTAAAACGCCACCCAGCCTTTAGCCTTTGATACAATCCCCTTAGGTTCTTTTATTCGCGCCCCTATGACCTCTGCAGGTATTGGCATTCAAACAGCCCAGACTCGTCCCGGACGGGTGAGCGGTCAACTCCACGTCTATGACGGTGCCGGTAAAGGTAAATCCCAAGCAGCTTTGGGGGTCGTTCTGCGCTCCATTGGCCTTGGCATTGCCTCTGCGTGGCCAACGCGGGTACTCCTACTGCGCTTTCTCAAAGGACCGGGTCGTGCCTATGCCGAAGATGCCGCCATTGAAGCCCTGCAACGGGGGTTTCCCCACTTAATTGATCAGGTGCGCACCGGCCGAGCCGAATACTTTACTGCCGAGCAGATTACTAGGTTTGATCGCCAAGAGGCACAGCGGGGTTGGGATATTGCCAAAGGAGCGATTGCCTCCGGCCTCTATTCTGTAATTGTTTTGGACGAACTTAACCCTGTTTTAGATTTAGGCCTCCTGCCCGTTGAGGAAGTCGTCAACACCCTCCGCCACAAGCCCGAACACCTCGAGATTATTGCCACTGGCCGGGGTGCCCCTGCCCAACTCCTGCAAATTGCTGACCTCCACTCCGAAATGCGTCCCCTTGTACATTCCACGGCTCAAGAGCAGGGCATTGAAGGAATTGAAATCTATACAGGCGATGGCAAAGGCAAGTCCACCAGTGCCCTGGGTAAAGCCCTGCAGGCAATTGGCAAAGGGATCAGTCGCGATCAATCCCACCGTGTCCTGATTCTCCAGTGGCTCAAGGGGGGGCAAGGCTATACTGAGGATGCCGCGATCGCCGCCCTCAAGGAAAGCTATCCCCATCTTGTAGATCACCACCGCTGTGGCCGGGATGCCATTGTTTGGCGCGGTCAACAGCAAGAAATTGACTACATCGAAGCCGAACGCGGCTGGGAAATTGCCCGTGCTGCCATTGCCTCTGGCCTCTACAAAACAATCATTCTCGATGAACTCAACCCCACGGTTGACCTTGAGCTTTTGCCCGTTGAACCCATTGTGCAAACCCTTCTGCGCAAGCCTCGCACCACCGAAATCATTATTACCGGTCGCTGTAAATATCCCCCTGCCTACTTTGAACTCGCCAGTGTTCACTCGGAAATGATCTGCCACAAACACTACGCTGAAAAAGGTGTTGATCTAAAACGTGGCGTTGACTTTTAGGAACAAATGCAGGCGAGCAGCCTTTCTCCCGCCTAAACCCAGGGGCATTCCCGATCAATGTCCAAGACAGTCATCACTGCACTTGGGAGGGGACACCAGAGGGTTGCTTAAAACCATCCTTCTGTCCTGTTTGAGCTGTATTCACAGGCTTAGGAGCTTGGCTACGATAAATTGCTTGACGCAACTGAGCAACTCCTGCTTGGTATAGAGGATCAGCCGCTGTCGTCCACAGCCGCGGATTGGCACTCACTTCTTTAGGCAGCCTCACCAGCACATTCGGCTTAATCCCAGTACGGTTAATATCTGTGCCGTTAGGCGTATAGTAATGAGCAACGGTTACCGACAAGCCTGAACCATCACTCAACTGGTGAATGGATTGTACCAAGGCCTTACCGTAGGTTGGCGTGCCCACCACAATCGCACGACCGTTATCTTGCAATGCTCCCGTGAGAATTTCACTGCTGCTGGCAGAGCGGTGATCCACCAAGACCACCAAAGGTAGGTTTGTTAAAGCAGATTGATTCGCTCGTGCTGGTTCACTGTGACCACTGCGATCCACCGTACGAACAATAATCCCCTGATTCAACCACAGGCGGGCAATATCAATTCCCGCCTGCAACAGCCCCCCCGGATTCCCCCGTAAATCCAAAACAAAGCCCTCTACCTCCTCTGCCTCTAGCTTACGAATTGCCGCTCGCAATTGATCCGCCGCATGGGCTGTAAATTCACTCAGATAGATATAGCCGATACGGGCACCCCTTTCCTCCTTGACCAGCAATCGCACCGCAGGGAGTTCAATCAATGCCCGTGTCAGAGTTAGGCGAAATGTACCGCGACCGGGGCGAAACAACTGAAGTTCAATGGGAGTACCTACCCGCCCACGAATTCGTCGTGACGCCTCCTCAATCGACATCCGCTGGGTAGAATAACCATCAATGGCCAGCAGGCGATCGCCGGCCCTAATTCCTGCCTTCGTTGCGGGCGAATTTTCCAGTGCCTCCAAAATCGTTAACTGTTGTGTCTTCTTATCTACCGCCAAGCGAATGCCAATTCCTGAAACTTCCCCTGACGTTTGGGTGCGCAAAGCAGCAAACTCCTCCGGAGTCATGAAGCGTGTATAGGGATCATCCAACTGCTGCAACATTCCCCGAATGGCTACATAGGCCTGCTCCCGTGATGTATAGCGCTGCGCCAAAAGTTGTCGTCGTACCGCCAGCCAATCCACCTCATTGAAAGATTCATCCACATAGTGCTGCTGCACAATTTGCCACACCTCATCCACCAACATCTTAGGACTGTCCTGCATTCGCCCGTAACTAGGCAACACTGCCGCTAACACCGCTGCACCTACCAAGGAACCCATCAACACCCAGCGGCGAGAACCCATAAGACGCATTAATTGAGGCATGACCCTAAAAACCTTTTAAGGAGATATAAACCCACCTACCAATAACTGTCACTCCTCTATCCAAAAGGAATCATCCCTTAAAGATTTCTTAAAAATCAAGACCCCACCTAGACTTTCTAGATGGGGTAGCGCAAATATTTTGCCTAGCACCGAGCTATTTTTGCAGGAGGTTACCCTCCAACTATCTTCGCCGCTGCGACGTTTCACCTCTGAGTTCGGGATGGATCAGCGTGGTTCCACCGCGCCATGGGCACTAGGCAAAGCTTTTATTTTAAGTTAGAAACCTAGACTATAAGGATTGCTAGATAAGTTCAGCAAAGATAACCTCTAAACTAAATAGCGATTGTCAGTATCGTATCTTGATTCAGACACCCGTTGATTGATGAGGTCAAGCCCTCGGTCTATTAGTACTCCTAGACTTCATCCATTACTGGACTTCCATCGAGAGCCTATTAACGGGTGTTCTACCCGTGACCTTACTGGCTTATGCCATGGGAGCACTCATCTTGAGGTGGGCTTCCCACTTAGATGCTTTCAGCGGTTATCCACTCCGCACATGGCTACCCTGCGTCTACCGTTGGCACGATAACAGGTACACCAGAGGTGCGTTCCTCCCGGTCCTCTCGTACTAAGGAGGAGTCCTCTCAATGCTCCTACGCCTGCACCGGATATGGACCGAACTGTCTCACGACGTTCTGAACCCAGCTCACGTACCGCTTTAATGGGCGAACAGCCCAACCCTTGGGACGTACTACCGCCCCAGGTTGCGATGAGCCGACATCGAGGTGCCAAACCTCCCCGTCGATGTGAACTCTTGGGGGAGATCAGCCTGTTATCCCTAGAGTAACTTTTATCCGTTGAGCGACGGCCCTTCCACGCGGAACCGTCGGATCACTAAGGCCGACTTTCGTCTCTGCTCGACTTGTAGGTCTTGCAGTCAAGCTCCCTTATGCCTTTGCACTCTACGGCTGATTTCCGACCAGCCTGAGGGAACCTTTGCGCGCCTCCGTTACCATTTAGGAGGCGACCGCCCCAGGCAAACTGCCCACCTGAAACTGTTCCTTCGCTGGCTAACAGCAGAAGGTTAGAATTCTAGCCTTGCCAGAGTGGTATCTCACTGGCGACTCCGTATCCCCCGCAAGGGATACTTCAACGTCTCCCACCTATCCTGCGCAAGCAAAGCCCGAACTCAATTCCAGGCTACAGTAAAGCTTCATAGGGTCTTTCTGTCCGGGTGCAGGTAGTCCGCATCTTCACAGACACTTCTATTTCGCCGAGCCTCTCTCCGAGACAGCGCCCAGATCGTTACGCCTTTCGTGCGGGTCGGAACTTACCCGACAAGGAATTTCGCTACCTTAGGACCGTTATAGTTACGGCCGCCGTTCACCGGGGCTTCGGTCGCCAGCTTCGCTTGCGCTGACCGACTTCCTTAACCTTCCGGCACTGGGCAGGCGTCAGCCCCCATACATCGTCTTACGACTTAGCGGAGACCTGTGTTTTTGGTAAACAGTCGCCTGGGCCTCTTCACTGCGACCACCTTGCGGTGGCACCCCTTCTCCCGAAGTTACGGGGCCATTTTGCCGAGTTCCTTAGAGAGAGTTATCTCGCGCCCCTTGGTATACTCTACCCCCCCACCTGTGTCGGTTTCGGGTACGGGTATCTTGGTTTAACGTGCTTAGAGCTTTTCTTGGAAGCATGACGTCAATCACTTCCCCACCGTGGTGGGTCGTACTCCTGCCTCAGCTCAGAGCGTTTTCGCCGCTCCTCAACACCTCGGACAGTTGAACCGGTAACCAACATCCGGCTGATTTAGCCTTCTCCGTCCCTCTGCACAAACCAAGATGAGTACTGGAATATTGACCAGTTGTCCATCGACTACGCCTTTCGGCCTCGCCTTAGGTCCCGACTAACCCTTCGCGGACGAGCCTTCCGAAGGAACCCTTGGGGTTTCGGGGCATTGGATTCTCACCAATGTTTTCGCTACTCAAGCCGACATTCTCACTTCTGCTTCGTCCACACCTGCTTACGCTAGTGCTTCAACCTAGTGCAGAACGCTCCCCTACCACTTACGGAGTAAGTCCACAGCTTCGGTACATCACTTAGTCCCGTTCATTTTCGGCGCAGGAACGCTTGACCAGTGAGCTATTACGCACTCTTTTAAGGATTGCTGCTTCTAGGCAAACCTCCTGGTTGTCTGAGCATCCCCACCTCCTTTGCCACTTAGTGATGATTTAGGGACCTTAGCTGGTGGTCTGGGCTGTTTCCCTCTCGACGATGAAGCTTATCCCCCACCGTCTGACTGGCTGTGTGTACACAGGGTATTCAGAGTTTGACTCGATTTGGTACCGCTCTCGCAGCCCGCACCGAATCAGTGCTTTACCCCCCTGCT
>NZ_JARJMS020000043.1:0-5385 GCF_029335995.1 Thermosynechococcus sp. Uc | reverse complement strand
GCCCCAATCCCCAGAACCCAAGGAAATGACCGTGCGGGTACCGGGGCATCAGTTAGATCAACTCAGTGATCTGATGGGGGAGTTACTCATTGAGTGTAATGGTTTGGATTTGCAACGGGAACGGCTCCACGACCTGCTGGCGGCTCTCAAGCAAAAAGTGCGTGCCCTTGAGCAAGCTAACTTTCGCCTACGCACAGAATATGACCGTGTCAGTGCCCCCCATCACTTTAATCCCCAAAATCAGCATGGCTTCGATGTTCTTGAATTCGATCGCTACACCGATGTGCACTTGCTTTCACAGGAAGTGATGGAAATCATTGTCCAAATACAGGAAATCACCAGCGATTTGGAATTGAGCCTAGAGGATACCGAACGCACCGGCCGCGATCTCAACCGTACCGCCAAGCAACTTCAAGCTCGGTTTACCCAAGTGCGGATGCGCCCCTTTGCCGATCTGGCCAACCGCTATCCTCGCCTCATCAGTGAGTTAAGTCGTGAGCATGGCAAGAAGGTCAACTTAGTCATTGAGGGCAGTCATATTCTCATTGACCGTACTGTGTTGAGTGTGCTGGCGGATCCCCTGTTGCACCTTGTCCGCAATGCTTTTGATCATGGGATTGAAACAACCGAAGAACGTCAAGCCCTTGGCAAACCCGCAGTGGGCACCATTACTCTGAAAGCTGCCTATCGCGGCAATCAAACCGTCATTACTGTGGCGGATGATGGCCGAGGTCTCAATCCAGAGAAAATTCGCCAAACGGCACGGCGATTGGGCTTAGCACGGGACTGGTTGGAAACTGCGAGCGATCGCGACCTCTGGCAACTGATTTTTGAGCCGGGCTTCTCAACCGCTTCACAGGTGACTAGCCTCTCTGGGCGTGGCGTGGGAATGGACATTGTGCGCACCAATCTACGGCAAATTCGCGGTAACATTCAAATCCACAGTACCCCTGGTCAAGGGACAGAATTTACGATTGCAATCCCCTATACCCTCTCAATGATACGAGCACTCCTAGTGGAAGCGGCTGGTATGCTCTTGGCTGTGCCCACCGAAGGCATTGAAGAAATGGTGTTGGCCGATCGCTACCCCGCCATTGAAACCCTTGGCTCAACTCTAATTGATTGGGAAGACTATCTCATTCCTTTAATTGACCTAGCCCAAATTTTCCACTTTCAGCGTCCCTATCGTCCTGTGCAAATGGAGGGAGCGCCGGCAATTAACCAACCCACGTTGATGATTGTCAGTCAAGGGGACAGTGCCCTCGCCCTGCGGGTTGATCGCTATTGGAGCGAGCAAGAAGTCACCATTCGCCAAGTCGAAGGGGAATTAGCCCTACCCAAGGGCTTTAGTGGCTGCACGATTTTGGGGAATGGTCGCATTGTCCCTCTATTAGACCCCCTTGCCCTCTTTGATTGGTCAGAACAGGAACACTCCCGTGCCCCTGTAGCTCCCCCTGTTGCCCCCAGCCAAGATACCATCCTTGTGGTTGATGATTCAGTTAACGTGCGCCGCTTCCTTGCCAATACCCTCGAAAAAGCCGGCTATCGGGTTGAACAGGCCAAAGATGGTCAGGAGGCCATTGATAAACTGCAAGGGGGGTTACACGTCAGTGCCCTTATCTGCGACATTGAAATGCCTCGTCTCGATGGGTTTGGCGTCCTCACTCAAATTCGCCGTATTCCCCAGTGTCAAAACACTCCCGTAATGATGCTGACCTCGCGCACAGGCCAAAAACATCGCCAGCTTGCAGAACATTTAGGGGCAGCTGCCTACTTCAGCAAACCCTTCCGCGAAAGTGACCTTTTGGCCACCCTTGATCAGTTGATCCGCCATGCTTAAAAGCCGCCGTCGCCGTCAAAGCCAACCCATTGTTTTAGAGCAGTTCCTGACATTTATCGTACGTCAAGAGCAGTTTGCTGTACCCATGGCCCAGGCCTATCGGGTGATTCCCTTACCTCCGATTCATGGTGATCCACAGCAGCGGGGGGTTGGTTTGGTGACTTATGAGAATCGCGAAATTTTAGTGATTGATATTGGCCGCTGTCTCTTTGATGATCCTCTCTCCACCTCAGAAACGCAGAAGCTCAAATTTTTGCTAATTCTCCAGCCCCGATTGGAGCAAGAATGGTTTGGCCTGCCCCTCACCGCACCCCCAGTCATTGAGCGAATTCCACAGAGTGCCATTCATCCCATTCCCGCTAACTACCTTCACTGGGGGAGCATTCACAACGTCAGTTCCCTGATGGTTGGTAGTCAAGAGGATCAAGACCTATCCCCCATCTTTATTGTTGATCTTGAGCGGGTACTGCACAACCTAAAGACGCGGTAGCCTGCCCACCCTAAACCCAACTACCATGAGTTGCTTACGGATGTCCAGTTTGTGGTTGAGATCAACTCTGAGAAAGAGCCTGACGCTGCCACGCTGGTTGAGCGGCTAGACACCGCACTTCAAACTCCAGTGGAAATTTCCCCCTTTGGCGGCCTCAGTCTAGGAGAATCTTGAGCGCTCGTGAATCGCATACGCCCTTACCAGGATAGTGAGGGCCAAATGCAGTGGCTAATAAGGATATCGAGGTTTAATTAATCTGCCCCTTTGGATTAATCGCCAGACCAGCCAAGGCCTGTTCCAGCGCTTTCAATTGAGTCCTAACTTTGATAACGCCAATTGTTGGTTAAGGAGCAACTTATCATGACATCCTTTGAAAAGATGGTCAAGTCTCTCCTCAAACACCTCATCCCTTGCGACTCTCCTGTATTGAACTCACAACTGCTGTTCAAAATCTGGCTGACCTATCTTCTAGACCCCAGCTTGAACAACATAAGAGCCTTGTTTTATCCCTTGAATCGGTCAGGAATACAGGTGTTCAACAGTGGATTGGAGCTTTGATTGGCCGCCAGAGCTACTTGTGGCCTCTCGCATCCGCTCGACGCAGGCTGAGAGTGTTAAGTTTTGTTACAGGATCAACACTTCTGGGGCAGGTACGGCCAGCGGACTAGGCAGATTGGGGCGATCCGACCGAATTTGACCGTCGCGAAACTGAATGATGCGGTGCGTCACAGCCGCCACATCAGGTTCATGGGTGACCATAATTACTGTCATGCCGGCTTCATTGAGTTGACCAAAGATGGCAAGAATTTCCGCTGTGGTGTGGCTATCGAGGGCACCGGTGGGTTCATCGGCAAGGAGGAGAAGCGGCTGGTTGACAATGGCACGGGCGATCGCCACCCGTTGTTGTTGTCCTCCGGAAAGTTGATTGGGACGATTCTCAAGGCGGTGACCCAAGCCCACCTGTTCTAAAGCAGCGATCGCGCGATCGCGCCGTTCCTTAGGCGGTACTCGAGCATAGACCATAGGTAGCATCACATTTTCCAAGGCAGTCAGTTGCCCCAGCAAGTAAAACTGCTGAAAGACAAAGCCAATCTTGGCATTGCGAATATGGGCAAGTTCATCATCACTGAGGTGCGCCACATCCTGCCCATCGAGAAAGTAGCGGCCAGAGGTTGGGCGATCCAAACAGCCAATAATATTCATCATTGTGGACTTGCCTGACCCCGATGCCCCCATAATGGCGCAGTACTCCCCTCGCTGAATTTCTAGATTCACATCCCTGAGGGCGTGAACTTCGGTCTCCCCTTGGCCATAAACTTTGGAAATCTGTTCTAGGCAAATGAGCGGCTGATCCAGCATTACGATGAGGTGATAAAGCCATTTCCACTCATTCTAAAGCCTTTTTCCATAAGTCGGGCTGAACAGGTAGCATAGGGTAGAACCAGTGAGTGAGGAGCAGCAACTATGGGGTGTAGATCCTTGTCAAGGGGACACAACACTCTAATCGCGCTGGCGATCGCCAGCGGATTGACCCTTGGGACAACACTGCTGACCCCCCCCTCGGTCACCGCTCAACCCATGCCCGTCCGTCCAAACTCCTATAGTTTTACCGGCGTTAATCCTCTCCAAGACTATCTTTTAGGGGCAGGGGATGTGCTTTTTATTGAAGTGGTCAACCTTCCAGCAAGCGTTACTAGTCAGAGACAATTCACCGTTAATCTCGATGGCTCAGTCACTCTACCTTTGGCAGGGCGCGTCATGGTGGGGGGCTTAACTCTACCTCAAGTGGAACAGCTGATCCTGAATGCCTATAGTAAGGTGATGCGCTTTCCAGCCGTGACGGTTACGTTGCAGACTCCGCGGCCCATGAAAATTTTGGTGGCGGGCGAGGTTAGCCGTCCGGGATCTTATGTTGTTCCTTTTACATCTGTATCAGCTTCTGCAGCGGGTGTTGACCTTTCCGGTGGCTTAACATGGCCTCGCCTGAGCCAAGTACTCGCTCAAAGCGGTGGCATTACCCAAGAGGCAGATATTCGCAATATTGAGATACGCCGTCAACTCGGGAATGGCCAAACTGCCGTGACCAAAATTAATCTTTGGGAAATGATTCAGTCAGGAGATGCCAGCCAAGATATTACACTGCGCAGTGATGATGTGATTGTGGTGCCCAAGGCACAGGCAGTAAATGCGGCGGAAGCCATACGGGTGGCCTCTGCCACGTTTTCGCCGCAGGTGATTCGGGTACAGGTTGTGGGCGAAGTACTGCGACCGGGGGTAGTTGAAGTGCCAGCAAACGCCACCCTCACTCAGGGAATTGGGGCGGCCGGCGGATTCAATGTGCAACGTGCCAATATGTCTCAGGTAACGTTGGTACGGCTCAACCGCGATGGCACGGTCAGTCGGCGACGCATTCCCTTTAGCTTGGCGGCTCAACCCGATGCCAAGAACAATCCTGTGTTGCAACAGGGGGATGTGATTGTCGTAGAACGGTCAGCGGTAACGCAGGTGGCAGATACGATTGGCAATGCGCTGCGTCCTGTAGGTGCGTTAGGAACCTTGGGAATTTTGATTAATCTATTTGATTAGGGAAAATATACTACTGATGTCACTCCCACAAAACATATCTAATTTACGGCTTGTCAGTCGTGGGGCGTGCCCTTCGGGCGATCGCCGGCAAAATCCATTGCGGCTCAGCGCCGCAAAGAGTTCTAGAAAGGGCAGGCTACAAGCTTTTGGCCAGCTGTGTCGGCGACGGTGGCGACTTCTTTCAGCTACGGTTTTACTCTCATTTTTAGCGATGGGAGGGTATGTTCTCTGGCAACCCGAAATGTACGAAGCTTATTTTCGCCTTCTGATGGAACCTGTGAAGGAGCCACAGCCTGCACCAACCCTGCCGCCGCGCGATGGCATTGCCGGTACCCACCCCCCCCAGTCCCATGCCGTACCACCACCCCCACAAGTGGATTTGGGATCCCAGAATTTAGTTATAGAAAGTGATAAAGTACTGGCACCCAATGCCCAGAAACAACAACAGCAGTACCCCCATTTGACCACG